>NZ_JBRILQ010000006.1:0-162377 GCF_052977045.1 Shewanella sp. 125m-7 | reverse complement strand
TTTACTAGCCAAGAGTCACTACAATCTATGATGATGTAATTGAACTGGCGACAATGAGCTACTAACATCAGTGTATTATTAGACCTCTTTTATAAACACTTTACTAGCCAAGAGTCACTACAATCTATGATGATGTAATTGAACTGGCGACAATGAGCTACTAACATCAGTGTATTCTTAGACCTCTTTTATAAACACTTTACTAGCCAAGAGTCACTACAATCTATGATGATGTAATTATTCAGATAAACCTCTGCAATAACATCATCCTTAATGGTGACAACACCTTTAACCGTATAATCGCATTTATGACCACCAGCTTATGGACCAACTTAAAAACGATAAGGGAAGCGTAAACTAATTTGATAATCCGGTGAATCTTCAGTTAAACCGGCACCAACACTAGTCACCATTGAGAAGTTTTCTGTTAAAGCCAGTGTTGCCCCTAAACCTAAATTCGCTGTATTGGTGTCGGTTCGAGCAATATCTTGCCATTCACCACCAAGAGGCCTTTGTTGAGTCTTAGTGAAAAATCGCTGGTTAAAGCTCATACCAATGCTCATCCGCTCAGACACAGCAAAGGCCAATCCAAAGCTGTAATCGATGTAATCACCCAGATCTATCTCTCCAGGTGAAAGACCCGGAAGGCCCGAAAGATCGCCATATTCTTCTGGCAAGAAGGTGCCATAATTTAAGTTAAAGAAGACAATAGCCGGATCATAGGTTTTAGCTAAGCTAAATCCAGTTGAAAATCCCCATACGCCAGCACCTGTGGCAATTTGGTCTGGATAAGTCAGATTGCCAGACTCTGACGACTCTAAGTTAATCCCAAATGGGTCAGTACCTGTAGGCATACGCGCCCTAACATTCCAAACCCAGTCAGGCCATCCATTACCTTCGGTCATGATTCGATAATAAGCAGCAACACTCATATCGCCAATCTGCCCGCCTTCCACATCGGCAGATTCATAAAGTTGACTCGAGTTACCTTCGCCCACCGACTCATACTTATTCAGGCGGTACACAAATGGCATCGCCATTTCAAACTGCCAACTATCGTTTAAGGTATAACGCGTAGTGAGATCGAGCTGAACCGTATTTGAACGAATTCGGTCTAAATTTAGGTTACCCAAGAAAATAGCATCCAGTGCTAAAAAGCCACGCAAGATAAGATCTTTACGACCGTAATAGCTGTAAGTCAAAGAAGGTTCTATTGTGAGTTTACGGTCAAACACGTTGTGGGCTTCTTGCAGTACATCTTCAGTACTGCGAGAACGTTCAGGTTCTTTCTTAATTTGGGTTTCAGTTGCTGCTTGTGAACTCGCTATCTGTGTCCCCTGCTGAGGTGGTCTTGCTACAGATTGAGCCTGTGCTTGTGCTTGTGCTGCTTGTGCGCCATTGTTTTGCGTCAATGTAGCCTCTTTGGATAACACTTTCTGTGCCATCTGGTTGATGGCTTTTTGCTGCATCTGTAATTGCTGATTTAGCAAAATAAGTTGCTTTTTTAGCAACTGTAGCTCTTCAGCTTCTGTCATCGCGGCTTTAGGGCCATCAGCCCCGAAGCTAGAAAAATGCAGGCAAGAAATGGAAACAAGTAACGCCACTTTAGTCCATTTAAAATCCATTTTTGTCATCCTTTATTATGCTTTTAAAAACTATAGACCAATCCCGATAATATCGCGTACTTGTTGACCGAGTAATTGGCGCTCTTTAACACCAAGATCGATACCTTGATAACGGATCAATGACGTGTTCGATATTTGATGAAAAGCCCCTTCAACTTGAATTGATTGAACTAGCTGTCCGTTACCGTTTTGGGAGCTAACGCCTTGCCCAAAGGAGGCCGATGACATGCCCACGTGGTAACCCAATTGCCCATTCGCCGTAGAGTAAACAACCTCACCACTGCTATTCACTAAATTTTGACCTATGACAATCTCTACGCCATTGGCGAGTGGGTTTAAATTACCCTGCTCAAAATTCAATTGATTATTAACCTGATTAAAATCACCAGCAATTTGGATCCTCTGCTGTAAACCCGTTTGCTGACCACTGGCCGACAAGTCAAGGCTATCCCCCGTTGAAGAAACGGCATCAGCTACAGTAATTCGCATTGCTGGACCACTGCTGGCATTGGACATTTCAACCTGCATCTGTACTTGCTGCGTCACTCCTTGCTCGTTGATATAGTGTGTTTGCATGTGTAGGCCAAAATAGAAGTCCTGACCATTTTCAGTGTACTTACCTCTTAACTCAGCTAATTCTTCATCTAATAAGGGAGCCTTACCCTCAAAAACCTCCAAGGGCGTATTAGATGCAAATACCGAATTAGCTAACAAAATCCCTGTTATCAAGCAAAATCTCATTTTGCCTCCTAGAGCATGTCTGCATACTCAAAGCCAAACTCTAATAGCTCGGCGTCTGATAGCGGTTGCATAGGACCAAGCGTGTTATAAGTCAGCTGAGCCCGTGGTTGAAGTAGCGGATTATCTTTAATGTATTCGTTACCGATAACGACAAAGACAATACCATTCCACTTTTCGGTAAATTCGTCATATGTTAAAATCCGATTACCCAATGCAGGATCACCCAAAAAAACTTGTTTTTCAGTGAACCTTCTCATCACAACAAAATGGCTATAGCCCCCATCGTTTAACAACACAATCGCGGGGATTTTTAACTGCCGTAGTTCTTTAACGCCAACACGGTAACCCCGGCCACGCATATTTTGCGAACCCAAATACCGCTTCATATCCAACAAAGAAAAACCTTGTTCCTGCACAATAGCCATGTCAGAAACCTTTAACATGCCCAACAGCACATGTTCTTCAGTTATGTCAGCTTTGCCGTAGCCGTATTTGAGAATGCTTGCCAAGCTTGCGGCGCCACAGGAGAAGTCGGTTCTTTGCTGCACCACAAACTCAAATTTTCGCTCTCGTATACTTTGGATATTTTTACTGTAATTTCCCATTCCGGGGATCATGCCTGTTAACATGATTTCAGCAGCAAACAAGCCTGGAGAAATCCAAGCTATTACACCAATAAGTAGATATTTGTTCATAACACATCCTTGTAGCAGTAGCCTGAAACCAACTCAGGCTACTGTGGATACCAAAATGAAGATTTATGGATTTTCAGAAACGATTGCTCCTCCTGTCATGCTGGTTAGTGATAAGTTATTAGACTGTAAGTTACCGTGACCAGAAGCCATATTTACGCCAATGTTGCCCGACGCATTTTGGAAGGCACTGCCACCAATTGATGCTGTGTTGGTGGTTTTTTGGGTGACAGTTTCGATGTAAATAGGTAGCTGACCACTCACTGTACCCGCCAATGCCATGTCACCACTCTCATCAAAACTCAAGCCATCAGCTCCGGTTGGGTTTTGATTATCCATATCAATATGACCCCATATAGACGCACCAGGAGTGTTATGTGCACCGTCACTATCCTTCCAGATCTCAGGATAATAAGCGGCATTTTGATCTGACGTACCAGAATATGTACCTGAAGCATTCAACGCAAAATTAACCGCAACAGATTCAGTCGTATTTTGCACAACACTGGTATTCATTACCTTGCTATAACCGGTAGACTGGGCGTTCAATACTGTCGCTTCTCCCATGCTGCCCTTGTGAGCTGAAGCCGCCATATTATTGGCCTGAACATTGTTGCCACCCGAAGCAACGTTTACCCCAATATTACCCGAGGCACCTTGGAAAGAACTTCCTCCCACACTAGCACTGTTAGTCGAGGCATAGTTATCGGTGTAGTTGCCCATTGCAGATTGAGTACTAAAGATTTCAGCGTCACCCGCCCCAAAGGCAAATGATGCATCAATAGAGGCAAGAGCCGCCGAATTAGCCTGCACGTTAAAATCACCAGCCGCTTGGTTGACACCAATATTACCGCTGGCGCCATTAAATGCAGAACCAGATATACTGGCATCGTTCTCTACATAAGAATTATCAATCCAGTTTGGCCCTGCAGACTGTTTATTTTCAACTACCGCCATGCCCAAGCCATCGACTTTAATGACACCTAAAACAAGGGCGCCACCTTTAAAAGTCACATCTTTTGTGACTTCAACATCTTTGGTTAAGGTCACGCTACTATCTGACTCACCATTAGAACCGCCGTTATGCTCCCCGTTAGCAAAGGCACTACCACTGATTGCTGCACCAATACAGATCACTAGGGTTAATTTCTTCATTTCCATTTTCATATCTCCATTTAAGTAACTTAATTCCCACTAGGTAACTGCAGCGAGAACTGATTTATGGCGCTGTTTCCATCACCAGAAATTTGATTGATTTGCACAATTCCTTGAGCATTTTCAAAACTATCTGAAGCAATAACGGTAAGGTTCGTATCGTGATGTTCGAGTGGCAAAGCGGTAGGGCTTACAATATTATCAAGTGCACTATCATCTAATCCCAAGCCAATCACGGACTGCAAAGCAATTGCGCCAAGATTAGCTTGAATATTCCCCTGCCCACTCACCTGATTAACGCTAATAAGACCTTGTGTATTTTCAAAAGCCAGTGCTTCAATATATGAAAGGTTTTGTCCATTAGAGGGTTCAGCTAACGATAGGTAGGGATTTTTTTGATCTGATAATATGACAACTCGATCGCCAATAGCATGGCTATTGGATTGTAGATTGCTGCCGCCTGCAGCCTGATTGATTGCGATACGTCCACTGTTGTTGCTAAAAGACTTTGTACCGATCGTCGCATTATTATCAACATGTTGAATGAGGGTGGTATTACCGCCGTTCGACCAGGCAACAGATGCAAAGCCTGCTAGGCAAAGAAATACTCCTCCTTGAATACTGCTTAATTTCATTCAACACCCGACAATTTACTAAAACCGTACAGAGAGTTAGCAATCACCAGGCCAAACGATCAAAAGTAATGATTTCAGAGAGTTAAGATTAAACAACTCAGCACTTGTCTCAATTGTAAGACTAATAAAAGCTAAGTTGTTGATATTGAAGTAATCACAAATGGTGTTCGCGATCTCACTATTGAGATCACGACTCTAGAGAGCTGATCTCATGTTTATCAATGAGTCGGTATAACGTGGCTCTAGAGATTTGAAGGTCTCGAGCAACACGTTCCATTTTGCCGTTATAGCGCTGAATTGCAGTCACGACGGCATTTTTCTCGACCTCATCTTTGATATTTTTTAAGCCTTGAGTCAGCTCCGAGCTAACGAGTTCTTCATTTAGCTCCAAGTCTGCAGCTTGAATAATGCCGTTTTCACATAAAATAACCGCACGGCGAATTTTATTAATCAGTTCTCGCACGTTACCAATCCATGCATGCTCGAGCATTGCGCCCTTAGCTTGCTCACTGAAACTGCATAGCCGTGTATTAAACTCACCAACGTATTTCTCACAGAAGTGATCGGCCAAAGGAATAATATCTTCTTTACGTTCTCGTAAAGGGGGTAACTCTAAAGTGATCCCATTGAGGCGATAAAACAGATCTAAACGAAACTCACCGCGCTCAATCGCCGCCTCGAGATCGATATGGGTTGCCGCCACGATACGTACATCAGCAGTTTGGGGTTTGCTGCCACCGACACTATCAAATGTCCCCTCTTGCAAGAAGCGCAGCAAATTGACTTGCTGCTCAAGTGGCAGGTCGCCTATTTCATCTAAAAATAACGTGCCACCATCGGCTTGCGAGATCTTCCCCTTATGACTGCTCACAGCCCCGGTAAAGGAGCCTTTCTCATGCCCAAACAGCTCTGACTGCACTACGCCTGAGCTTAATGAGCCACAGTTGACCGCAATAAAGGGGCCACAGGTTCGGGAAGAGTCTTGATGGATTTTCTTGGCGATAAGCTCTTTTCCGGTACCACTTTCACCACGGATAAGAATCGGGATATTTGTCGGTGCCGCCCTACTAACCTGTTTACTGAGTACCTGCATTGCATTAGAGTTCATCACTGTCTTAGCATCATCACATTGGTATTGTTGCTGCTCATTTTCACATTGCTGACGAAGCCTTACCAAGCCTAAAGCATGACCAATCAACCTTAACAATCTATCAACATCCAATGGCGCGGTGTGATAATCCCAAGCATACAAACTAATCAATTTTTGCGTGTAAGAAGATCTAAGTTGGGGACGTTCGATAAGCATAATCACCAATGTCGCCTTGTGGCACAGCTTGATTATTTCTTCAGCCCAACGGGTATCTTCCTTGCCCCTCAAATCAAGCAACAATAAATGGCAGTCAGAATTAAACTCGTTAAGGTTAGCGCTATTGTAAAAGTCTACATATATCCCTTTTCTCTTTAACTGTTGACACAAATACTCATCATATAGATGCCCTATCACGCTTACGTATTTCATCATCTACTCCTTAGACTCACATCTCCTTGCACACAAGCAGCCCATCAACCGTTTAATTCTCAGCAGCTAACAAACTCTTTTGTGGTCACTAAGCCCGCCAATCCTCTCCAGTCATAATCTGAAAGCTCATAGAGTATAGTTATCAAATCGACGATAAGATAAACAAGTCTGTAAATTTTAGCGCTAGTAAAACGGTTGCACAACCTGAAGCTAAATACGATAAACAGTGGGCTATAGCCTGTTAACCATCAGAATTGAAAGTTAAAAATGGCAAGCAACAGTGTCACTTTCAATACCGTTTATAGTGGTGCATACTGAGCAACTTAATCTCTCGAAAAACAATATAAAACTGCAACTTATCCAGTAGAAAAATAAATAGCGATATAAAGTTGTAGCAATAATAAGAAAGGACTTGGCAATGACCACTTTCAGCACTGCAATACTTGTTAGCGCGCTGACCTCTGTAACACTCTTTCAACCCGCGTTTGCAACACTTGATGCTGAGGAATCGCGCCTACCAACGGCAACTCAAGCGATGCCCGATGTTGTCAGTCGCTATCAGGCATTTATCGGAAGTTTAGGCGAAAAATATAGCCAACATTCTGATGAGTTAAAAATCACTCAAATGGTCGCTCATCAGGGGCTTAGGTTATGGCAGCAAGCAGTTAGAGACGTGCAGTCTGGCCATTTAGATGATCGCTCTTTATATTGGAATCGCTTAGCGATGCGGGAACTTCTGAAGACGCACAAACCCAACTTTAATATCGCAGGCTGGCAACGGGATATTTTGCTCAAGGCAGTCGAAAAGTCATCTCGTGGCTTTAGCGACCTGAACTTCAAAGATGACGCCCAGATAAAAATTCTACTAACAGGCTTCGACCCTTTCTTGCTTGATCGCAATATAGACCAGAGCAATCCCGCAGGACTCGCAGCGCTGGCACTAGACGGTTACCGCTTTAAAATTGATGGCAAACAAGCACAAATTGAAACGGTAATGATCCCAGTGCGCTTTGCCGATTTTGATGAGGGCATGATTGAATCCCTGCTCACGCCTATCTATCGTGATAATAGCGTGGACATGATCTTTACCGTGAGCATGGGCCGTGATGATTTTGATATTGAACGTTTCCCCGGTCGTAACCGCAGTGCGGCGGCCCCAGATAACCTAAACGTACTCACCGGCGCAACCAAACAGGCCCCTATCGCGCCGAAGTTCAACGGCGGCACACTCAATGGCCCTGAATTTGTCGAGTTTTCATTACCGATTGCCGCGATGCAAACAGTAAAAGGTCCATGGAAAGTCAACGATAATCACACAGTATCGACATTAGAACGTGGTGAATTCGAAGCTAGCTCATTGGCACAACTACAAGCTTCTCAGTCAGTTGAAGGTTCAGGTGGCGGCTACCTATCAAATGAAATCTCTTACCGCGCTATTTTGCTGCAAAAACAGTTTAACAGCGGCATTCCAGTTGGGCATATCCATACTCCACGTATTGCAGCGTATGATGTCAAAACCGAAACTGAGATCGTCAATCAAGTCAGAGACATGGTCGTCGCAGCCGCAACAAGCCTCTAGCTGAATAGGATCGATACCGTCCAATCGTACCGGGTTTTGCTGGTTCACCAAACCACTCTAGGTTAAAATACAAGGCTCATACTTTATATAGTGTGAGCCCTGTCTTTTATGGCAACTGTATTTACGGAGACAGTATGTTACGAGGAGGGTATTTTTACTGAGTACGAATAGGCTAACGGAGCAATAAGGTTTAATGTTCAAAGCGATTAACCCATTCAAGTCGTTACAAAATACGAGGCAAACAGCTAATAGCCACCCTGTCATGACATTTGTCGACCCACTGCAACAACACATCGCGCAGCAAGTTGAACATTGCTATCAAATTGCTGAAAACACACTTAGCAAACGATTCCCAAGGCCTGTAATTAGTTTTGCTCTGCGGGGAAAGAGCGCCGGTACTGCCCACCTGCAGCTAAACAAGCTACGCTTTAACGCTAAACTGCTTAACGATAACCAACAAGCCTTTTTAGATGATGTCGTGCCTCATGAGATCTGCCACCTTTTGGCCTTCCAACTCTATGGCCGAGTAAAGCCACACGGGCTTGAATGGCAATATCTGATGCAGCATCTGTATGGCAGAACGCCACGCACCACCCACAGTTTCGATACCACAGCTGTGGAAGGCAAGACATATGAATACCACTGCCTTTGCGGGCCTATCAAGCTGAGCATCCGTCGCCATAACAAGGTGCTGCGCGGCCAAACCCATTACCGCTGCCGTAAATGTGGCCATAAGTTACACCCCAAGTAATAGCAACTGATATCATTTCCAGTTGATCCCCAAAATTGATCCCAAAAATTGATATCACCCACAGCTAAGCAGGATACATTGCTGTTAATTAACCCTATTATCTCCCCTTTGCATCGCTAGCATTGCGACAAAACGACGCCTCACTTACAATCCCCCGCCAGCGAACAATCGATTCGTGATTACCGTATTTTTTTAGGATTTTTTAGATGTCATTTATCAAGGTGCTTACATTAGCGCTTGGCCTTATGTGGCTGTTACCCCAAATAGCTCAGGCTTCACCAGCTCACCCAACCAGCTTTAATCAAGCCAAGAAACACGCAAGAAATATCTACCTTAAGCACTTGCCCCAAACCAGCTTCTATTGCGGCTGCGATATTAAAGTTAAAGGTAAGAAATGGACCACAGATTTTGCACGCTGTGGCTATGAAGTACGCAAACAAGAAAAACGTGCAGCGCGCATCGAGTGGGAACACGTAGTTGCTGCATGGGAATTTGGTCATCAGCGCCTTTGCTGGCAAGAAGGCGGACGTAAAAACTGCGGCCGTAAAGATAAAACCTTCAAAAAAATGGAGTCTGATCTACATAACTTAGTGCCAGCCATTGGCGAGGTGAATGGCGATCGCAGTAATTATCGATTCAGCCAGTGGAACGCTAAACCAACACAGTACGGTCAGTGCCAAGTCAGTGTTGATTTTAAAGGCCGTAAAGTTCAACCACCAGCACATACTCGTGGCCAAATCGCACGAACCTATCTATACATGCAAAAAACTTATTCGTTGAAAATATCCAGCAGCCAATTAAAGTTATTTAAAGCATGGGATAAAACCGATCCAGTTGATACTATTGAATGTCGACGCGACAATGAGATTGCCAAGGTTCAAGGCAATCACAATGAGTTTGTACAGGCTCAATGTCAGCGCTTAAAAGACTCGCAAACATACGCAGAATAAGGCTAGTAATATCATGAGAGTGCCAAGAATTTATCAAGAATCAACACTAATTGTCGGCCAGTCGGTAGCATTAGATGATGAAGCGGCGGGTCATGTTGGCCGCGTACTGCGCATGTCTGTTGGCGAGCAGGTTAGTCTTTTCAATGGCGATGGTAATGACTACCTTGCAGAAATTGTCAGCGCCAGTAAGAAAAATGTCGAAGTAAAGGTCCTCTCTTGCGAGGCCAATGACAGTGAGTCACCACTAAATCTACATTTAGGCCAGGTGATCTCTCGCGGCGATAGAATGGACTTTACCATTCAAAAATCAGTCGAGCTTGGGGTCAACACTATCACCCCACTGTTTTCAGAACGCTGCGGCGTAAAGCTTAGCGGTGAGCGCTTAGAGAAAAAAATCCAGCAGTGGCAAAAGATTGTTGTCAGTGCATGCGAGCAATCAGGCCGCAGTGTCGTGCCTGTGGTTCGCCCCGCCATGCAGTTAGCTGACTGGTGCGCGGAGCCATCTATTGCGGTAAAGCTTAACTTGCACCCGCGTGCCTCTCACGGGGTAAATGGCCTATCGCTGCCCAATAATCGAGTCAGACTAGTGATCGGCCCTGAAGGCGGATTGTCTGCGCCGGAAATCGCCATGACCGAAGAGCACCACTTTACCGATGTGTTGCTTGGCCCTCGCGTACTGCGCACAGAAACTGCCGCACTAACGACAATCAGTGCACTGCAGCTCAAGTTCGGTGATATAGGCTAAATACTCAAAGTTCAGATAAACCCAGACGCGGTGGCCAAGATTGGACATCGCCAAGTACAAAATGAGTCCGTTAAGCGCTAGAAATCGGGCGTTAACGCCCCCATATTTATCGTTGAAACGAATACAAGATAAGGAATACGCTCCATGATTAAACTCGGCATCGTGATGGATCCCATCGGCGAGATCAACATCAAGAAAGATTCTAGCTTTGCAATGTTAATGGCAGCGCAGTCTCGTGGTTACCAGCTTTTCTACATGGAGATGAAAGATCTTGCCATGGTCAACGGCCAAGCAATGGCAACCATGAGTGCATTGACCGTTAAAAACGATCCACAGCAGTGGTATCAGCTTGAAGAAGCCGTTGATACGCCACTTGCCGATCTAGACGTGATCTTGATGCGCAAAGACCCACCGTTTGATACCGAGTTTATCTACGCGACTTACATGCTTGAACGCGCAGAAGAGCAAGGCGTGCTAATTGTTAATAAGCCGCAAAGTCTACGTGATGCTAACGAAAAGCTGTTCACCGCTTGGTTCTCTGAGTTTACTCCTGAAACCATTGTGACCCGCTCAGAGCAGCGTATCCGCGCTTTTCATCAAGCAAAGGGTGACATCATTCTTAAGCCTCTCGACGGTATGGGCGGCAGCTCTATTTTTCGAGTGAAAAAAGATGACCCTAACTTAGGCGTTATCATCGAAACCTTAACTAGCGAAGGTCAGCAATACGCGATGGTGCAGGCCTTTATTCCCGATATTACAGCTGGCGATAAACGCATCCTAGTCGTCGATGGTGAACCAGTTCCTTATTCGTTAGCGCGTATTCCGCAAAAGGGCGAAACTCGCGGTAACTTAGCTGCGGGTGGCCGAGGTGTGGCGCAGCCATTATCTGAGTCTGATTGGCATATCGCTCGCACGATTGGCCCAGAACTTAAAAAGCGCGGCCTTATCTTTGTCGGCCTGGATGTGATTGGCGACAAGCTCACCGAAATTAACGTCACTAGTCCAACGTGCATCAAAGAGATTGAAGCTGCATTCGATGTGGATATCACTGGCATGTTAATGAACGCCATTGAAGCCCGTATTAATAAATTAGCTTAGCCAAAGGATCCGGCATGAACCTAACAAAAACATTAACTTGGGCCATTAGCGCCCTCGTTGTGTTACCTCTATTTGCATCGGCTAACGTCGATATTCATGACGTGCCCTCGCGTCCAAAAAACATGATTATCATGATAGGTGATGGGATGGGTCCGGCGTATACCAGCGCTTATCGCTATTACCAAGATAACCCTGACACCGAAGAGATAGAGCAAACTGTTTTTGATCGGTTACTTGTCGGCATGGCGTCCACCTATCCTGCAAGACAAAGCGGCTATGTGACTGACTCTGCCGCCTCTGCGACAGCGCTTGCCACTGGCGTTAAGAGCTATAACGGTGCCATCTCTGTTGATGTAAACAAACATCCGCTCACCACTATCATGCAGATGGCAAAACAGCGTGGCATGGCAACCGGAGTGGCGGTGACCTCTCAAGTTAACCATGCAACCCCGGCAGCATTTTTGGCCCATAACGAAAGTCGTCGCAACTATGATGAGATAGCCAAAAGCTACTTAGCATCAGAGGCTGACGTCATCTTAGGTGGCGGTCAAAAGTACTTTCCAGAGGAGTTGTTAGCGCAATTTAAAGCTAAGGGCTATCAATATATTAGCCAGCTGAATCAGCTCGATACGTTAACTCAAGGCAAGGCGCTAGGCTTATTTGCTGAGGTACAACTACCTTGGGTAATAGACCAACAGGACTCAACGCAACTAAGTGTGCTAACCCAAAAAGCCTTAGATCTATTATCGCAAAATGAAAATGGTTTTGTACTACTGGTTGAAGGTAGCTTGATTGATTGGGCCGGGCATAACAACGATATCGCGACCGCTATGGGTGAGATGCACGGGTTTGCTAACGCCATTGAGGTTGTAGAGCAGTTTGTCCGCGCAAACCCTGACACCTTAATGGTGGTCACTGCCGATCATAATACTGGCGGCTTATCTATCGGTGCCAATGGAGAATATGCCTGGGATACCGGCTTACTTCAGGGGATACAAGCAAGCCCAGCGGCTATCGCAGAGCAAGCCATCGCGGCTGATGACTGGCAAGTTCTGCTCAAGCAAAAACTAGGCTTTGACGTTAAGCCAGATGAGCTACAACGCCTTAGCAATGCACGCATGCAAGGCAAAGCCGCATTGGAAACCAGCTTAAAGCAGCTAATCGATACACGCAGCTTTACGGGCTGGACAACCAGCGGACATACTGGTGGTGATGTTCAAGTCTTTGCTGCGGGGCCGGCGGCCGATCTGTTTAAAGGTAATCAAGACAATACCAATATTGCCGAAAAGATGATGAGTTTATTGCCAAGAACACAATAAACCCTTGATGTGACTCGCCCAAATTAGTGCTATCAAATAAGGCCGCAGCATCTGCGGTCTTTTTTATACTGATTGGTATTGCCACCAAACTCGCATTCGAAAGCGGTTGGGGTATAATTGCAGGCAATTACACTTCGACCTTGAATACTCATGCTAACCAACGCTTCGCAAGTCCTCCTCAGAAACCGTGATTTAGTCAAAGACCAATCAGTATTGGTGCTTAACTATGAAAGCGACCATCTCCCAAAAGAGCTATTAAATACCGCGAGTAGCGTATGTGGATTAGCATTAGATTATCACCATCATCTGATGATGCTGCCTTATGCCGCAGCAGATCTAACCCTGCATTTTGGCCATCAACTCCCCAACGATGAGTGTTTTGATACGGTTATCGTTTACTTCCCTAAAGCCAAATCCTTAGCGCCGTATCTATTTAACTTGGCGGCAAAACACTTAAAGCCGCAAGGACAGCTAATTGTTGTCGGGGAAAATAAAGGCGGTATTAAGTCACTAGCTAAACTGCTTCCTAGCTACTTTGATGCACCATTTAAAGCAGATAATGCACGCCACTGTATCGTATTCTTAAGCGAGCTGAACAGCGAAGCACCTGAGCTTAAGCTCAAAGATTGGCAAACTAAGTATCAACTCGATACCCCTCAAGGGCAGATTACTATTTGTAATTTAGTCGGTGTTTTTAGCGAGAAAAAACTTGATGAAGGCACAAAACTGTTACTCGAAAACCTACCCAAAATGCGCGGTAAAGTACTCGATTTCGGTTGTGGCGCAGGCGTTATCGCCGCAGCATTACTCAAGGCTCAGCCAGAGCTAACACTAGAATGTGTTGATATCAACGCCATGGCACTAGCCTCTTGTGAGCTCACACTAGCCGCTAACGGTTTTAACGCTAAGGTATTTGCCTCCGACGGTTTAGACCAGACCAATACTCGCTATGACGGTATTATCTCGAATCCACCATTCCATGATGGTCTTGCTAGCACAACGAGTATTGTGACTAATTTTGTAAAAGATAGCCTAGCAGCTCTAGCTTCTGGTGGATTATTTCATATCGTCGCTAATCGCCATCTACCGTACTCAGATACGATTGCTGAAAACTTCGGTTCAGTGAATGTGGCTGCTGAAAATAATAAATACAAAATTTATTCCAATAAAAAGTAATTATTCCCCTTCAAACTCTCTATAGGTCTAGTGAGCCCAACGATCACTCACTGGACCTGAAACATCTGCTTAATTATTTGATTCACAATATTTGACTGTGACACTTTTTAACCCGTCTTTTATATGGTACTACTCCCTTAGTAATCCCTAAAAATAATAATTAAAGACGGGAATGTTATGCTGCACCCAGAGCTCATAGAGTTAAGCCAAGACAAGCACAAAGCCGAATTTAAAATCGTTCCGAATAACCACGGGCCGATTACAGAAAACGATCTGCTGCAACTATTAGCCTTGCCGGGCTTTAGTTGCCTATTTCCATTACAGCCCCAAATCACCCAAGCGGTTATTAAAGTCAATCAGCTACACCACCAAAAAGGCGGAGACATTGAACTTTTTTTCGAGCTTGCCGATAGGCGCAACGCAACAATAAGCTTTGATATCTCAGACGATAAAATGCATGCCAGCATGACATTGACCGCTGCCTATGGCGGGAAAACGCTTGGTATCAGAGATGTGCTGCAAAATCTCAAGCTGCAACGAGTCAGCATGGGCCTCAGTAAGCCGAAAATCGACGCATTATTAGCTGAATTTGCCAAGCTATCCCCTGGAGCGACATGCTGCAGTGTTATCGCTAATGGACGCGCGCCTATTAATGGCAGCAGCGCAAAATTAGATCGCAAAGTGTCTCTCGCGAGAGAGCGATTACTACAGCCCCAATCAAATAGCGACGGCACCGTTGATATGCGTAACCTTGGCGCGATGATCATGGTCAAACCGGGCAATGTGCTTATAGAGAAAACTCCTGCTACTCAAGGAATTGACGGGTATAACGTCTACGGCGAAAAGTTAATTGCAAAACCAGGCAAGGATTTTAAACTTACCGCGGGTAATGGCACCGAGTTAAGCAAACAAAACCCAAATCAACTGATTGCCACCGTAGCCGGACAACCCGTTGAAACCCTGACCGGTATGCAGGTCGATGACGTACTACAAATTAAAAATGTCGACGTGGGTTATGGCCATGTCGACTTTAAAGGCAGCGTGCTGATTACGGGGGATGTCGGTGAAGGCATGGTAGTTAAGAGTGCTGGCGACATTACCGTAATGGGCTTTGTCGACTCAGCGACATTACTAGCTAAGGGCGATATTACGGTGAGTAAAGGCGTTATAGGCAGGCAATTAAAAGACTTAAGCTTATCGACTAAGTTAGTTGCTCGAGGCCAAATTAGTGCTCAATTTGTACAATATTCTCAGCTTGAAGCACAAGGCAACATCTTGGTGACTAAGCAGCTGTTACACAGTCACACTCGCACTCAACAGCAGCTGATCGTCAGCGATGCTAATGGCCGTCGTGGTGACCTTGTTGGTGGTAAGGCCGAGGCGAATAAAGGCATCAAAGCCGTGGCTCTCGGTGCAACGGCAGACACAAAAACTGAAGTGTACTGTGCAATGGAACTAACTGATTTAAAGCTGCAGCTAAAAACGTTAGATCAAAGTATTAAATCAATGGTGGTGGCTACGCTCAACATTGAGGCGCAGCTCAGAAAACTGCCCCCAAAAGCTCAGTGGCAAGATGACGCCATGATGGTCGAACAAGTCACTGTGATGCTTGATGAAAAGCGCAGAATCAACACAACAAGGGCGCAAGAAGAGCTCGAGTATGACAGCCTAAAACTTGAAGTAGAAAACTACTACAAATATTACCGTATCGATGCGCTCAAGCATGTATTTTCCAATGTTGAATTACATATTGGTACCGCCTTTCAACGCACCCAAAGAGAACACGGCCCCTGCCATATCCGCAATCAAAACCAAGAGGTTAGCTTCGATTATAGCCTTTAACGCTTAAGAACTATCGACTAAGAGGGATTCCAGAGCCTTTCGACTTTCCTTAGGGTGTGGATTCACGGCATAATTAGGCGACTTTTTGCCTTTGAGATATGACGTGGAATTATTGAAAATCGATTGCCTTGGAAAACCGCTACGCCTAGAAGGCTCGCTTGCGGGATGGCAACAACTGTTTTGGGGTGACTCCTTAGTCTCTGTTATTCAAGCCAGCCCTGATAATGAAGGACTTAAGAGCCATAGTTTTGAATTATCGATTCAAGATCCAGCCCTTGTACCCGCCATTGATGGCGAGCCGATACCATTGCAGACAATCAAAATCACCTTAGAGACAGACTTACAATGGCAACCCTTTGTTATTGATTATCGCCTGCTCAAAGGTGATGAAGTGCTCACCACAGGTCAACGCACCACCAAAGACATTGAACGCCAAACGCCAACGGCTCCAATTGCCGAAAAGCGGCAATTTAGTGTGGTTGGTCTCGCTTCGCTGGGCTTTAAGCTACTCAAGAGTGCCAAGGTGATTAAGGTGCTATTGGCAGGTGCCAGTGTCGCGGCTTACTCTTGGTTATTTTCATTCCAATTTGCTCTAGCCCTTATCGCCTGTTTAGTCTTTCACGAGTATGGCCATATCAGGGCGATGAAATACTTTGGTATGAAAACCAAAGGCATCTACTTAATTCCCTTTATGGGCGGCTTAGCTTTAAGTGATGAGAAAATTAATACCCGCTGGCAAGATGTAGTGATCTCTATCATGGGTCCAACCTTTGGCCTATTTATGTCGCTAGCCTCTCTCGCCGCCTACTGGGTAACTGGAAATATCTTCTTTGCTGGTTTAGCCACGTTTAATGCCTTGTTAAACCTATTTAACCTACTGCCGATTTTGCCGCTTGATGGCGGTCATATCCTGAAAAGCATTAGCTTTTCAATGAACAGCAAAATGGGATTAGTGGCCTGTATTCTTGGCGCTGCTGTTGGTGTGTATATCAGCTATTCATTAGGCCTGGCATTACTGGGCTTCCTACTGCTTATCGGTAGCGCGGAGATTGTGTTTGAATGGAAAACCCGTCATCAAAGCCATTTACTGCCACTCGATAGATATGGCCAGATATTTTCAACGGTTTGGTACCTAGCAACCGTAGGCGCCTTGATTGGCATCATCTGGTACTTTGCCGGCAGCGGCGATGAGATGCTAGCGCTACCGCTTGAGATCTTAAAGAGTTAGCAGTCCTACTTTCATCTAAACATAAACCGGCCAAGTGCCGGTTTATTTCATTAATCGTTTCAGCCTAGAAACGAATTTCAACTCGACGATTACTCGCTCGCCCTGCTGCGTTGGTGTTACTGGCTATTGGCTCAGCTTCCCCCGCACCTTTAAGGCTTATCCTCGATGCACTGATGCCCTTAGCGTTAAGGTAATCAGCAATCGACCCTGCGCGAGCTTTTGACAGTGTGAGATTGTAAGTCTGTGGGCCAACTGAATCCGTATGATCAACTATCATCACCTTCAAGGCATTAGTAATAAGCAGATAAAATTGCAGGTACTGGATGATGAAAGATTGCAGGGAAGGTGCGCTAAGCCTAGCATAGCCAAATTTCAGGCATAAAAAAACCTGCTCGATGGCAGGTTGTTTTGTTGATAATGGTACCTGAAGACGGACTTGAACCGTCACTCCTTTCGGAATCGGATTTTGAATCCGACGTGTCTACCAATTCCACCACTCAGGCATTATCAATAACACTCACTTAAATCTGCTCGACCTCAGTAAGTGAACGGAATTATACCTACCAGCAGATGAATGGCAAGCACTTTGAATTGAGTTTTGCATCAACTGAGCATTTTTCAGGCTTAACTGCCACTAAGTGGCTACTATCCACGCAAAAACGATTATATTTAGTGATTCATACTCAATACCACGTAAATTAGCAAAACGCGATCTACATCATAACCATTAACAATAAAACCCCATGCATTTAATAACCGAGAGCCTTTTTGATTGAGATCAAAAAACGCACCGCATGCTAGGCGTATTGTTAACAGGAATTAAAAAGAAAGAGGATTTCGCAAATGGCATTCTGGTTAGATTTGATGTTCGGCAACCCAATAGGCTTGCTCTCGATGATAGTAATCTTTAGTACGATTGGCATCATGTCGTATCTAATGTGGATGTTCTATACCAAGTCTGCGGATCCCGAGAATTAGTTTTCTATCATCTTTCTAATGCAGGGGGCTATCAGCCCCCATTTTTTTGTCTATTTGTTAAGCGAGGTTCTGTACGTCAGCAACATTAAGCAGCATGCTTTCGTGGAGTAACAAAACTATTGACGAAGTGTGGGCGCGCCTTAATCAAGTTCTTCATATCTTCAGGGCTAGGCTCTCCGACAGGAAAGCGTAACACTTGACGGTTAAGGTGAACACGAGCTCGCATTGAAATCTTAAAATCAGCGGTCGACCCTTGGATAGCATAATGTTTTTGGTTACCTAGATTCTCTAAGATACCCGTCTTTAGTAAGCTTTTAACTGCTGTCTCTTGCTCTGGTAGGGTCAAGATTGTTTCACCTTGTAAGAAAAACTCCCTTAATAAGGCTCTCTCTGTTGGGTCTAGCAGCTTTACTTTTTCCTCAATAATTTCGATAGAACGCTTGTTACTTAAGTGACCAATCGCCTCATCTAGAAAATAATTTAAAATCTGCGTCAATAAAAAAGCAGCACCAATGATTAAACCCAAGCCAATAAAATGCGCATGCTGTTGTGAAAACTCATTAAGGCTCAATGAGGCCAACAACGCTTTAGGGGCAAATAATAATGCAGCGCACGCCAATGCAAGCCATAGCATTGCTGTAAAAATTAACTTTTTAGGCGACATCATTTGAAAAGAAGTTAGTTTGAAAGCCACTTTTTGCATACCCATATACCCAGTGTCAGAAATCTGTTCCTACCTAGATAAAAGCAAAAATAGTGCCAACATTTAATAGTAAGTGGCTAATGTTTAATAGCTAATATTTAATGGTCAATGCTCAATATTACATTTCATCCAAAGAGGATGACCTTTTTCCTAAAAAGTACTGCTTCCTGGCTGGAAAACAAAAAGGCGCCTAACAGGCGCCTTTGTATATTAGAGACTCGCTTCTGCTATGTATTGGCTTTTGCTGCTAACTTAGTTAACACCCGACTTGTTGCTACAAATCCAAAGGTTCCTGTCACTACAGTCACCGCACCGAATCCTGATGCACAATCCATTCTCATGCTTCCCTCAGCCGTAGCCTTGGTGCTGCATACAGAGCCGTCAGCTTGTGGGTAAACCAGTTGCTCAGTTGAAAACACTGCTTCGATTGAAAAGCGGCGAGCAACATTTTTAGAAAAATTATATTCACGCCTTAACTGGTTACGTACTTTAGCTAATAGCGGATCTTGGTAAGTCTTAGCCAGATCAGCAACCTGCACCTGAGTGGGATCCATCTGCCCACCAGCGCCACCAACAGTGACAATGGGTAACTTTTGGCGTTTACACCATGCGATCAAAGCTGTTTTAGCTTTAACAGCATCAATACAATCCACGACGTAATCAAGATCCCCGCCCTGCTTCTTGCCCTGAAAATATGTAGATAAGTTTTCAGGAGTAATGAAGTCTTCTACTTCATTAACGATACATTCAGGATTGATCTGTTTTAGGCGCTGCGCCATGACTTCTACTTTTGACTCACCAATGGTGTCTTTTAACGCATGAGCCTGTCTATTAGTGTTAGTCACACAAATATCATCCAGATCAATCAAGGTGATCTGGCCAATACCGCTTCTTGCTAACGATTCTGCTACCCAAGTCCCCACACCACCAATGCCAACAACAACAACATGGGCCGAAGCAAAAAAGCTAAGAGCTTGCTGACCATATAGACGACCTATCCCAGCAAAACGATTTAAGTAAGCGTCAGACAAAGTGTGATTATTCAAAATGATACTCAATGTAGAAAATAGAAAGCGAAACTGCGTTGATATTTTATCTTAAACACAACGAAAACTCTAAAAAAATAAACTAAGCGGCCGTAACATTTGTAAATCAACATAAACAACGTAAGCAACTAGACACCTGAATTGTTCCTCATGTTAAAGCGCCACTAAGACATTGTTTGTTAACGGTAAATAGCTATGACTAACATCACGATTCTTACGCGAAATGCGACCGGCATCACAAACTGAAATTCACATTCCGTGCCAAAATCTCGGCCGACAAATACAGCTTCACTTTTGTTGGCTCACAAAATAGGGCTGACGAATATTGATAGCCTGCAACTATAAATAGCGATTCGCTACGGGAAGATGAAAATGAAAAAAACTGTTCTGTCTGCCACTATTATTTCAGCACTAGCCGCCACCTCTTTTACAGCACTAGCTGATGGCCCAAATTTTTATGGCCGTGCCGATCTTGCAATCACTAACTCAGACTTAGGTATTGCGACGCAAAATCAAAAGTCAGGCACTGTCATTGAGAACAACTTCTCATGGTTAGGTGTTAAAGGTACTGAAGCTATCAATAGTGAGCTTGAAGTGGTTTATCAAATGGAGTTTGGTGTTAGCAACTTCGATAACTCAGGCAACACTTTCTCTGCACGTAACACCTTCCTAGGCCTGAAATCAGCGACTGCTGGTACTATCCTTGTGGGTCGTAACGACACAGTATTTAAAGCATCTGAAGGTGGCTTCGACCTATTCGGTAACACTAACTCAGATATCGATCTATTAGCTGCTGGCCAATCTCGTAGCGCCGATGGCTTTACTTACTACTCACCAAAAATTGCTGACTTAGTGACATTAAATGCAACCTATTTGATGGACGACAACTATGCTCAAGAAGTTGACGGCAAGAAAGTTGACGCTGACAACATGTATGCTCTGAGTGCAACAGTTGGTGACAAGGGTCTTAAAGCACAGAACTACTATGTTTCTGCTGCATACAACGACAGCATCGACAACGTAAAAGCTTACCGTGGCGTGGCTCAAGTTAAACTTGGCCAAGTTATCCTAGGTGGTTTCTACCAGAACAGTGAGCACGTAGACAGCAAGTACTCAAACCTTGAAGGTAATACTTACTTCGTCAACGCTGCATATGTTATGGGTGACCTAAAACTTAAAGCTATGTACGGTAACGATGATTCAGGCTTAGGTAAGTATGTAAGTCGTTTTGTTGGTAGCACTGACGGCGCTAACTTAGAAACAGTTAGTGATGTTGGTCTACAGCAGTTCAGCGTGGGTGCAGACTACCGCCTAAGCAAAAACACCTTAGTATACGGTCACTACACTAAGTACGATGGCGACATGAAGTTGAGCGGCGCGAAGCAAGATCTAAGTGATGATATCTTCACTGTTGGTATGCGTTTCGACTTCTAAGTTGTTGCTTAGCGAGTCAAATAGACTCAAACAAATAAGCTTTAATAATTAAGCTTTAATAAATAGACTTAAAAGGCAGCACTCGCTGCCTTTTTGTTTTAGCGTCACAGCTAAATCAATACCTCGCCTTTCCCCGCAAAACATGAAAAAAAACAAAACCCCAAAACGTGACTTTAAAATAGCCATTACTAAATGAAATGCATTTTATAGATGATTTAATTCTAGGTATGGGCAAGTCACCAGCGGACAAGAGATTCACAACAAAAACTTAACATTTAGTGCTATTCCCCCTAGTTTCTACTTAAAACCCTCACAGGTTAATTTTGCAACAACAAAATATACCCAAAAACAGCTCGATTTCAGCCTTAGCAAACACTAAATAAGCAAGAGGCGCGTACTTGCACCCTACAAAAATACTACTTTAGTGATAGTTCGAAGTATTTGTTTCTATAGAAATCACCAAATAAACAACGAAAGCTCTCCAATCGTCACAAAAAAGTAGCAAATTAATCTTGAACCCCTAAAAACATGATCTAGTCCACATTCTTCATGCCATAAAACTGTAATATTTAGCCCCACAATTGTTATGAGCTCGGATGCTTGTAGCAAAAACAAAAGTTTATGTAAGAAACCATAAGAAACGAATAGGAACTTAGGTTCTGGGAGCAAATGAAATGAAAAAGACACTAATCTCTGCGTCAGTGGCATCAGTTTTAACCCTAGCTTCTTTCGGCGCGCTAGCCGATGGTCCAGGCTTTTACGGTCGTTTAGATCTAGCTGTAACTAATGCAGATACGGGTGCAACGACTCAAAATGGTAAAGAAGGGACTGTTTTCGAAAACAACTTCTCTTTCGTAGGTGTTAAAGGTACTGAAAGCCTAACTAACAACATCGACGTTGTTTACCAGATGGAGTTTCAAGTTGAAAACACAACTAACTCTGGCGAAACCTTTAAAGCGCGTAACACTTACCTAGGTCTTAAGTCTCAGGCAGGTACTGTACTTGTTGGTCGTAACGACACTGTATTCAAGCAGTCTGAAGGCGGCGTTGATATTTTTGGTAACACTAACGCCGATATCGACCGTCTAGTGGGTGGTCAATCACGTTCTGCTGATGGTATCTGGTACTACTCACCAAAGATTGCCGATCTTGTGACGCTAAACGCGACTTACCTAATGGAAGACAACTATGTTGATGCTGATGATAAAGACGCTGTTAAGTCTTATGATGCTCAGTACGCATTAAGTGCAACTATTGGTGATAAGAAGCTTAAGGCGCAAAACTACTATGTAGCTGCGGCTTATAACACTATCGGTGGCATCGATGCATACCGTGGTGTAGCGCAAGTTAAACTAGGTGAGTTTAAAGTGGGTGGTTTATTCCAGAACACTGAAAGCCAAACTACAGACCAAGAAGGTAACTCTTACTTTGTAAACGTTGCTTACAACCTAAACGGCGTTAACCTAAAAGCTGAATACGGCATGGACGAAGGTGGTTTTGGTAAGTACTACCAAAACTCTGTAAAAACAGATGCTGGTAAACTAATTGGTGATGATATCAGCGTTCAAGTAATCACAGTTGGTGCTGACTACAAGATCTCTAAATCAACTATGGTATATGGCCACTACGCTATGTACGAAGGCGACCACAAAGTGGGTACTGCTAAAGTTGATCTAAAAGATGACAACGTATTCACTATCGGTATGCGTTACAACTTCTAATCGATTGGGTCTTAAGACTCTGTAACGATTTTAAGCCATAAAAAAGCGACCTTAGGGTCTCATGCCGATCATTTAGTGATTTATCGTTCGGTTGACTGATCTTCTAGATGCTTCAGAATCCGAGTCCTACTCATAGGTCTCGGATTTTTTATGGACGTTTCTCAAGCTCTCAATATCATCAACGAATGGAAACCTAATCAGGTTTAAACATTAGCCGATTTACTCCCGCTCGAGTTAATTGGTGAAGCATATTCGCTCACTGATACCGTCACCATGCGCAAACGTAAGTTGGCGCATTGACCTCAATGGAATGGCCTAACTACCCTAAGTGTTGATGGTGTTGTTTGGCGCCCCCCTGATAGCCTACAGAATAACCCAGTATTTTCTCGTCAAAAAAACACAATATCCTCAAGTAAGAATGGGATGTCAGATGGCATTGAGCAGTCACTTGTTCACAGGTAGCGCCTTCGATGATTATAAAGTCAATGAGATGCTGCTTGCTGAGAAATGGATAGAGACCACGCCAGATCACAGTGTCACCTTGTTCGACAAAGGCTTTTACTCATTAGAACATCTACATAAATGGCATCAAACAGGTACTGAACGGCATTGGCTTATTCCGCTAAAAAAGAACGTTCAATATGAGGTTATTCAAGCACGAGGGCGTAATGATAAGTTAGTCGCTCTACGCAGTAATCTTAGAGCGCGTAAGCTTTGGCCAGAGTTACCCGAAACCCTAGTAGCACGTCTTGTGACTCGGAGAATAAAAGGTTTTCACAATATGACAGAGAGCTTAATTCTAGAGGGACTGCGAGAGAGAACAATCCCTCGAGCAGTGAAACCTAGGCCACAAGGGTATGGCAGAAATAAAAATGCCGCTCACCTTAAGTGAACGGCATTAGCTAAATGGCGGTTTTTTTTATGTATTACTTAAGTAAGAATTAGAATACTAATTCTTAAAATACTAATTCTTAAAATACTAATTCTTAAAATACTAATTCAACACCAGCAAAGTAACCTTTAAACTGCATATCAGCCGTTACGCCATCGAAACCATTAACGTCAAACTTAAAGTCACGGTAACCGGCGCGAATACGGTAATCTAATGCTGTGCCATCAAAATTCCAGCCAAGACCCAATGAGTAGTCATAAACGCTAGACTCGTCAACGCCCATCATGATGTCTGCAAAACCATAAAGACCAAGGCCAGGAACGCCTACTTGCGCGTCGATATAACCCATAACGATGCCGCTATCGATATTTTTAGTTTCTGGGTGACCAGCATCAGATACGCGGAACTTTCCATCCATCTTCTTATAAGCCGCACCTAAATCCAGCGCTACGATATCGTTATCTAGGATCTCGTAGTAAAGTACGAAGTCGGTGTTGCTTAAATCAGTGCTGGTATTCACATCACCTTGAAAGTTATGACCGTTATAGCTGAAATCGGCACCGCTCATCTTGCCATCAGCATCTAAGCTATTTTGTCTAATCTTCACATTTGGCACTAGCGGAATTGGATGCTCAACAGCAACCCAGATGCTTCCTTGCGAAGAGTCTTTATAATTAAACTCTTGCTGCGCTTGACCCTTCTCAGCAAAAGTTCCATTAGTATCAGCCTTCCAGTAGTCGCCACCGACTTTAAAACCTAAAACAGTAGCAGCCTGAGCTGAAGTGCCCATAAATGAACCTAATAGGGCACATACCAATAACGTCTTTTTCATAGTTAACCTTGAGTCAATAAGTTAGTTAGATCGATAACCGCTGCATTTGCGCGGGAGATGTAGTTTGCCATCACCAGAGAGTGATTGGCGACAACCCCAAACCCAGAACCATTAAGGATCATAGGGCTCCATATAGGTTGTTGTGTTTCTTCTAGCTCACGAATAATCTGACGTAGACTAATTTGAGCATTTTTCTTTTCTAGTACATCGGCAAAATCAACTTCGATTGCCTTCATAAAGTTCAGTAACGCCCATGTGGCACCGCGTGTCTCGTAAAAGACATCGTCAATCTCCCACCAGCTGGTTTTAATCTCTTGCGCATCATAACCAGGTGTTGATTGCCTTGCAGAGCTATCGCCTGCTAAATCAGTATTTAATCGCTCCTGCCCTACACTTGCTGATAACCTTTGAGACATGCTACCTAAGCGCTTTTGCACCTCTTTAAGCCACTCGTTGAGGTTATCGGCGCGAGCATAAAACTGGGCATCAGGGTTTTCTGAGGCCGTCATTCTGGCACGATAAAGCTTTAACAACTTTACTGCGTCACGGTATTCACTTTCAGCACTAGGAACAAGCCAACTTGTATGTTCAATATTCAGTTTTGAATGCGCCGCTAATAAATCTTTATCAGCAGTTGATTGGGACTGTGAACGGCTAAACTCTTTGCGCATGATCAAGGCTAAGTCTCGCGTTTGCTCAATAGCACCGAACTCAAATGCAGGCATGTTATCCATAAAAATAGCAGGAGGAGTCACATCATTTGACAGCCATCCACCAGGCTTATCTAGCAAGCCTTCAATAGTCAAAATCAATGCACTCGTTGTTGCATAACCAATCACATTGTCGACACTCTGTTGGTTATATGCATTTGGCTCAATAGGATCGGGCTCTACACTCCACCAGACACTAATTAGATAACCAATCAAGAAAACAACAATAACGGCCGCTAAGACTTTCTTCCATGTCACTTGCATTTGACTTGCTCCTTAATGGTGGTGATGCTGATGAGCACTATCATTTTGCGGTGCTTGCTTCTTAACGGGTAAGCTAATCTTTTGCTCTGACCCATCCACAAACTTAAGCGTCATATCAACTTTAGAATCAATCACTAACGGCGATATTAAGTCCATTAACATAATATGGTTTCCAGATTCAGATAGTTCGAGACGACCATGAGAGTCTATGTCAAAGCCGTCAACTTGGCGCATTTTAACCATGCCGTCTTCTTCAATCAGAGTGTGTAATTGTGCCTCTTTAGCGAAGGGAGCATCGACGGCGACTAATCGAGTCGCATCACCATGATTCTCCAGAGTAATATATGCGGCGCTGTTCGGCACGGTTGCAGGCATAGCACGTACATAGCCATCAACCAATACTACTTGCGCATAGGCAGTAAAAGATAGGCAGCTTAAAAGACCAAGGTTAAACAGTTGTTTGAATATTAGCTTCAATGTCATAAACTCCATGTAAACCCAATTCGTAAAATGAGGACATCACGAATGAGCACGATTCAAGTTAGGGACGATAATGGGGTACGTATTATTACGTTTAATCGTCCGGATAAGCGTAACGCGCTTAACCTACAAATGTATACACAGCTAACAGAATACCTTATCCAAGGTGAGTCGGACAATGAAATTCGAGCCTTTATGTTTCGCGGTCAAGCAGATTGTTTTACTTCCGGTAATGATGTTGCTGACTTTTTACAAAATAGTGGTTTAGGTGCTGAACACCCTGCTTTTCGTTTCCTATTTTGCCTGTTAGACCTTAAAAAGCCAGTCGTTGCAGCAGTAACTGGGGCAGCCGTTGGCATAGGTACGACCATGCTACTACATTGCGATTTAGTTTATGCCGATAATAGCGCTAAATTTCAACTGCCTTTTGTACAACTTGCTCTCGTCCCTGAAGCGGGCGCCAGTATGTTACTGCCCCAAGTGGTAGGGCAAGCAAAAGCGAGCGAGCTGTTGATGCTGGGAGAAAGCTTTAATGCTACTCAGGCTCTGTCTTACGGATTAATTAACGATATCATCGACAGTGAAAGCATTTTTGATTTTGCTTTTAGCCGTGCACAGAAATTAGCGGCCTTGCCACCTATATCGCTGCAAACAACAAAAAAATTGGTACGCTATAACAAAGAAGCCGTGCGGGCGCAGATGGAAAAAGAACTGATAGAGTTTGAGGCTAGACTTGCAAGTGATGAGGCCAAAGCGAGATTTGCTGCATTTTTAAATCGTTAGTGAGTTTAGGTTTAATAAATGTACTTCAATGCCCTTGCGCTTAGTAGACTTGATACGGATGCTAATTGTCGATTGTTAGCATCCGTGTTAAATGGAGTATTATCACTTGAGAATGACAATGCGCTTGATAACGAATTGAGGCGATGTTTTTCAAGCTAGTTAGTACTCTCATTCAATTTTCCTCTTGATCACTAGGCTATACGCTCGCATTAACATGACTTTTCCCATTTAGGCAGCACTAAAGCTAATACAAAATAGGTGACTAAGCCCATTGCAGGGTTACAAAATATCGCCACAGCGCAAACGACTCGGGTCCACATGCAAGACCAATCAAACTTATCAGCCATTGCAGCCGTTACACCGCACACCAATGAACGTGGATCTTTTAAACGTTCAACAAAATCACTCATTTCAAACTCCCTTTCTATTAATCTTCTAACTTGTGCCACTCAAGTGAACACACTAAACAAGCAAACATAACTAAACTAATCACGGGCAGTAGTAGCAATGCTATAAACTGAGCAAAGAACCACATAGTTAATCCTTAATGACAGCGCTTGTTACCAATGATTTATTATTCTGAGTCGCGGTTAACTGTTCATTAGTGAGTTCATGCTCAGTGTCTAAATCGAACATCATTTCAGACATTTGAGATTGAATAGAAAGACTCAATTCCGTTTGCGCTTTACTCATCATATCTTGCATTTGCGAAGAGATATTCTTCTCAATATTGTTAGCGACATCGCTAATGATAGAGTTTTCAGCTTGAGCAGTAGCGCTTGCACCTAACAGTACTGCGGTTAATACAGAAGCTTTAACAGTTTTTAATACAGTTGAATTAAACATAATGGATTCCTTTTCTAGTTTGGCTAATTACAGGGTTCTTAATTACAGAGTGTTAATTACATCTTTCTCTAAATTACATAAGAACTAATACAAGCAGTGTGCCAACTTTTACAAACCAGCTTAAGCCACTGTTTTAAAAAGGGAATTGATATATAGGGGAGTTAAGGGGGATTGGTGGCTATTTAAACAACAAAAGATAGTTAGTGAAATTCACCATGGGCAGGTGAATTTCACTAAAGTAGATAATTACAGACTTACAATACCATTCATTTCGGCTCTAGCTTGAGTCACAACCTCAATACCTGCACCTTGTTTATGGGCATTTTCACTAAGATAACGGCGCCATACCCGCGAGCCCACTTCACCTTGATACAGGCCTATGATGTGGCGAGTGATATGATTTAGACGGCCGCCTTGCTGCAGATGTTTCTCTATATAAGGAAGTAGTTTCTCCAAAACAGCATCTCGACTCATAACCGGCGTATCCATGCCACAAAGCTGTTGATCGACTTCAGCCAGTATATACGGATTTTGATAGGCTTCACGGCCAACCATAACACCATCTAAGTGCTGCAAATGAGTCTTACATTCTTCTAGGGTTTTAACACCACCATTAATGCTGATGTTTAACTCTGGGTAATCACGCTTAAGCTGATACACGCGCTCATAATCAAGAGGCGGAATTTCGCGGTTCTCTTTTGGACTCAACCCCTGCAGCCACGCCTTACGGGCGTGAATAATAAATTCTTCACAACCAGCCGCCTTAACAATGTCGATAAACTGAGTTAAAAACTCATAGCTATCTTGCTCATCTATGCCAATACGGGTTTTAACGGTAACCGGGATATCAACCACTTGCTTCATCGCCGACACACACTCGGCGACCAGCTCTGGCTCAGCCATTAAACACGCGCCAAATCGTCCGTTTTGCACTCTGTCTGATGGGCAGCCCACGTTAAGGTTAATCTCATCGTAACCGCGCTCGGCAGCAAGCTTGGCACAAGCCGCTAAATCAGCAGAGTTTGAACCACCTAATTGCAAGGCAAGGGGATGCTCTTCTTGGTTATAAGCGAGATAATCGCCACGTCCATGCAAGATCGCACCAGTCGTTACCATCTCGGTATATAGCAAGGTTTGAGAAGACATCAAACGTGCAAAATAACGGTAATGCCTATCAGTCCAATCCAGCATGGGGGCGATTGAGAAGGTGCGGTTGATTGGTGTAACTGACATAAACTATTTATCCAACTCTATATAATGACTTTTCTCACCGAAACCTAAGGGAGTGTCTATTTAGTAAAATACTCGCTCCCTAACCAAGCCTTGATAGAGACCAGGGCAACAGGGTTATCAGGGAAGAGTAAAGCAGGCGAAGCGCAATAATGGCGCATTATAGCACTACATCCCGAGTTAGAAGAAAGCCTCACCGCGAATGTTTTGCAACGCATAACGAGGGGCTACTTATGAGACTTCACAATATAGGCCTCTAACGTCTGTTGTAGCCACAAAGGAGCAATCACCTTTTTATCCAGTGATCGTTTAAGCCACAGATACACGGTGGGATGAGAAAAACCTTCCAATAAAGACTTATCTTGGCTGTACTCTATTTTACTCACATGTAAACCGTTAATGTTTGATAAGAAATCTACAGCACTCTTCACACCAATAATCATAAACGCGTTTGAATTTAGCAAGCTGCTTGCCGCACTGCCTAAATCTGGCGCCGTCGCGTATACCTGCATTGGCTTATCTTTCGCCTTAGCGTAAACCCCTATCGGTGAGTTGTTAGCAGGAAAAGGCATAGTAACCAGCTTTACCATGGGATAGTCAATCATATTGTCGATAGTTGGAGCATCCCAAATAGGGTGCTCGGCTCGAGCAATTAGATGGCCACCTCGATGCTGAATAATCGACTTTGATAACAGCTCTTTTCTCGTTGATGGCTTAAAGCAAATAGCGGCATCAACGTCACCATCAACCAACTCTTGTTCAGTATTCTCTGACCACGCAACTGTCGAAATAGCAAAGCTGGGATTGACACCATGATGAGCGGACTCTCTGATAACTTGTTGAGCTAAGCCTATTTCTAATTGAGGTACCGTGCTAATCACTATCGGTGGCTCTGGCACTGCAATACTGTTAATAGCTGCGGTTTCTACCGAAGTGGTACATGACATAATTTCAGAGAAAGAGGGATATAAACTATGGGTCAGCTCAGTAGGTACCAGTTTATTATTTTTACGAATAAACAAGGGATCATCGAACACCTCCCTTAACGCATTCAATGCGCGACTGACTTTAGGTTGTGATAACCCTAGTGTGTTAGCCACATCTGTGGTGCTATTTTTAAGGTATAACTGACATAGAATTTCAATCGTACCAATATTGATACTAGTTAGCTTTTTCATTATAACCTCCACCTTGTGAGGCCATGTTGGCTTTTATATAGTCTTCAATCTCGTTACAAATCCAATCAGGGTAAGTGTTATTTTTTCGCTCTTGCGTTAAATAGTAGTGATAACGGCCACTTCTTTGGTTTATCAATTCGCTAAGCTCTGAGCCCAGCTTTAGCGCACCTATATTCCCTCGCTGACATAAAAATGCAATCGCATCTCGATGGCACAAGAGCGTCACCGCATGACTTTGCTCCAGTTGCAACATCAGATCGGCCAGCAAACAAACCTTACCCATCAGGTTTAACTCTCGCTCAGCATCTAGGGCGTAACATTCTAGAGGAGTCGTCACGTCATCGTGCTCGTCATCAGAAAAACTGATATAGGGATGATCAAATATATCGTCAACCTGCAAAAGCGGACTCGTGTTCAACAAGGGATGGTCTCGCCTAGCAACCAGCACATAAGCGTCTGACTTCGCGATTAAACTAGAGGTCAATTGCTCTGTATTATAAGCGCTATAGGTCACTGCGATATCCACATATTGCTGCTTGATAAGTTCAGCAACATTGCTAGTACAAGGCTTAATATGAAACAGATAGTTTTGCCGTTCTTGAGTCGCCCTTTGTTGCAGGTGGCGCAAAAGGTTGAGTGATAATGTGGGCGGACAAGCAATAATCACCTCACGGGTTCTGGTGTCATCGTGGTTAACATCTATATGCTCACACATTTTCGCTAACTCAATGATCCGCTTCATTTTTGGATAAATTTCGTTAGCTAAATCGCTTCTCTCAAACCCCTGCTGCTTACGTATAAACAAGGGGGCATGCAGTGAATGCCTTAATGACTTCAAACTCCGACTGACTTTAGAGCCGGGAACCTCTAAGGTTTGGCTAACCGTCGTGGCGTTTAATGATTCGTACAATAATACAAATACTTGAATATCAAATAAGTTATTAGCGTTTAGCTTATTCATTCAACCTCAAATCAAAGTCGTAAATCATTATTAGTTAATCTAAAGCAATCCTCAAAGCTTAGGTATAGACTCCGTCAATTTTCGCGATGCTAATATTAGTTAATACTCAATTTTGTGACCCCAGTTTAAGGTTTTACACCGCTTATAGGTCTCAACTTTCAGATTTGCAAAATATGAATTTTACATTTCCACACCCCGCAATACAGACAAAACAACCAACACGCAAGCCGCGCTCAATCGTTAACACTAGAATGCGCACCTTAAAGCAGCTCAAACACGACAAGCAGTGAGCAGGCGCAGTGTAATCGACCGATAGTAAGCAAGTGAGTAAAGTGATCAACTTCATATCAAGCAAACGTCATTATCAATAACATTTTAGCAACCAAGAATGGTTGCCTTTAAGGAACGTATGATGATGATGATAATGAAAAGAAAAACATCGTTAGCCCTGTTGATTAGTTCTGCATTTCTAATCTCTGGCTGTTCAGATGGTGAAGATGGAAACAATGGAGAGGATGGCGCGCCAGGTGGCGGTGGAGAACCTGGTACTTCAGGCCTTCATATTGACATGGCTGCAGAGGCAATGGCTGAAATCAGCAATGCAACCTATGCAGACGGTATCATTACCGTTGATTTTGATCTGGAAAATAAAGAGGGTGTAGGTCTACATGGTCTTAGCGCTGAAAATGAGTATCATGATTTCCGTTTCTCATTAGCCCAGCTAAAAACCAATGATGGTTCAGATCTTAAACAGTGGATCTCTCTGTTAAATGACGCAACAAACGATGCTGGAACCACTTTCGAGCAAGGATTTGAGCAGATAAAGAACTGTGCTGAGTGCCTAGTTGATCATAAAGATGGTACTTATACCTATACCTTTAACACCAACTTAACCACTGCGGTTGATCCTGCTGGAGTGGTATTTGATGCATCCTTGACTCAGCGGATTGCTATCGAGATGCAGTTCGAATATGCCTCGGGTCATGAGCTCGCTGAAAATGCCCATTATGACTGGATCCCTGCAACGAATTCGACAGAAGGCGTTGAGACTCGCGATCTCGTCACACTCGAAACTTGTTATACCTGTCACCAACCGGACAGCCTAAAGGCTCACGGTGGTCGTAGACTTGATCTGGAAAACTGTCAGTCATGCCATAACGGCATAGTGTCAGATCCAAATGATGTGTCTGTTGAACTAGGACACATGGTGCACGCCATCCACATGGGTCCTAACCGTGAAGGCAAAGACGCCGAAGGTAATGTGGTTGCAATGCCTTATACCATCGCAGGTTACGGTGGCGATCATGCCTTTGACTACCCAGCATTCCCGACAAAACCCTTTATGGATTGTGCGACTTGTCACGTGGAAGATGAAACGCTTGCCGATAAAGACTTATGGTTAGCCAATGCCAACGCCAATGCGTGTACCGGTTGTCATACCGACTCGCCAGCACAGCATAAATCAGATAAGAACCCTGAGTTGGTTTGTACCGATTGTCACAGCGCAGCAGTTCATACGGATCATAAGAAACCTTATGAGGCCGCTGAAAACTACGACGTTGAAGTCAGCAAAGTGAGCATAGACGCTGCTAATCTGATTCAGTTTGACGTAAAAATAATGGATGCAGATGGTGCACTCGTCACTAAGGAAGAAGTCTACAAGCAAGGCTATAGCAAGCCCTATATGGTTGTAAGCTGGGATGTAGAGAAAGATTATCCTGACTACAATCAAGCCCCTTATAGTGAGCGCCGTATCGACTTAAAAGATGAGGCCAAAGCCACTTGGAATGCCGACAACACAGTAAGCGTTGCGGTAACTATGAACTTCCCAAGCGACATCGCTTCTCGCTCTTTAGAAGTCCTACCTGTACTTAAGGTCTGCTTTGAAGAGGGCACTGAAATACGTACAGACTGTAGTGCAGACAACGCCTACCCAGCTTATGTGCAAACTGAAGCTTACAGAGCAGTACTTAGCGATGCTGATGCAGTCGTTGCCGAACGCCGTTCTATCGTAGATACAGCAAGCTGTTTTGGCTGTCACAGCAAAGAGTTCTACCATGATTCAAATGGAGTGAACTGTATAGCTTGCCATACTAATGACAAGAGCCTTAAAGGTAATGGCGAAGCCAGCAATGGCGTTGCATTATTGAAATCGACTAGCTTCATGTACAAGGCGCACAAAGCGACTGGACATGATAATGGCCACGGTGGTAGCGGTACTATCTTGAAGACAGATTGTACGACTTGTCACTCTGCAACCGAAGGCTATGGTGGCTTGAAGTATGGCTTCGAGTTAGGCCGTAATGCGGGTCAAGCTCATACCATTCCTAACACTCAAAGCCCTGCAGCCGATGAGGAAGTTGTACCTTGGTACGCCTCTTCTGATGCTGCTGCATGTATAAGCTGTCACCAGAAATACCTGTCTGATGCTGCCATGTCGCATATGGAATTAAATGGTGCTTACATTGGTGTCGACAAAGCAATGGCAAAAGAAGCTAAAGAAGCTTGTGCAACCTGTCATAGTCCACAAAAAGTCATGGAGCATCACGGTTTTAGCTTATAGCTTTATGCAACAATTTTTACCATGTAACTTTTTTCTTGCAACTCCCTCCAGTAAAACCCTGAGGTGCTAATTAGTCCCTAGCGCCTCAATAAGTTCCATCCCCTGCAAAAGTCAAAGGCACCGAAAGGTGCCTTTTTTGCGTTTTCAATGAACGAATCTAATAACCACCTTAGAATGGTTGATTCACCATGATCCAGAATTGGTTTGATTCTTCGCTAAACGCGAACTCCGCACGCACAACGATACTTTCAACTTCAAATCGCGCGCCAAAACCTGCCGACCACTTTAAGTCATCATGTAACGCGTTGGCGCTAAAGTCATCACTCACCTGCCCCGCTTCGGCAAATGCCACCCACTGCCACCAAGGCACATCATATAAGTTAAACACTGGCCACTCTTGCAATGGCTGCCATCTAGGTTGGACACGATATTCGGCACTGTAAAGCACAGCTGAACGGTCGGTAAAGCGTTTGCTGGTGTAACCACGAAGACGCTCAAAACCTCCTAAGCTCACGCCGGCAAAGCTAGGCGGACGATGGAAATCACCTTGCGAATCAGAGGTCCAAGTTGGGGTGTCGGCTAAGTAAAAGTTAAAGGCCAGAATTTGCTGACCAAACCATTCATTGGAGTCGATAGAAACAAACGCGCTCTGCTCAAACTCCCAAGTGGTCCAGCTATTGCGCGACCCCGTACCAAAGTCTCGGGTCATTTTTAAGCTTGTTTGCCCACCTTGAGTGCTGTTTTTACCGTTATCACGGTTATCCCAATCAAGCTCTACTGCAAGTCCCTTAGCTTGTTCTGGTAAAAATTCATAGCCTTCTAGTTCACGACTATGGGTAAACGGGCTGAATTTAACGCTAGTCACACCCGAGTCCAGCGGGTTCCAGCTGATATCACCTCTTGCACGGCCAAGGCTGCGTACCGCACCTTGACTACCTCGACCAATAGGCAAAATATATCTGGCATGAAACTTAGTGTAAGACTCATCACCAAGCGTGATTACTCTCTCACTGTCACCATAAGGCGCGGCTTGTTCAGGCACATAATAGACCCCCTCTTTAAAGCGGGCTTGATACGTTTCTAACGAAAATAACCATTGGTCAACAGAGGGGAGCTGAAAGTCATTAAAACGCAGGTAGCTTACCCAGCTGTTGTTAGTGCTATATACGCCAATGCCCAAAATAGAGGACTGGATCTGCCCGGCATGTTTGAGTACACCGGCACCGCCAAGAGCAGTGCTCAGGCTTTCGCTCGAAAACACAAAAGGTACCGCGGCAAACTCAGCTTGGTAATCCGGTATCTGATCTTCGGGCAACTTAGATTTAGGTGAAACCGACTCTGAAATAATGTTTTCTTCGCCAAACTGCTGAGCATCATCCATCTCTGTCGGTGCGGAGCCAGCAAATGCCAGCGGCGACATCAGGCCAAAGGCCATAAATACGCTGTGTAAATTAATTTTCAATTTAAGACATCTTCTACTGTAACGGGCATCCCGCCTCAAATTACAGCATCACATAAGTTGATTATTTGCTCAGTCTAGGCAAACAGCGACTCGTGGAGTCAATTTTGTAACAAGCTCGTAGGCGATTGTCCCGATATGCTCTGCCACCTCCTCTACTGGAAGGTCTTTCCCCCAAAGCACGGCATCATCACCAACGCAATCTCTAGCATCGGCACCAAGATCCACCGTCAACATGTCCATTGAGACACGACCAACGATAGGCGCTAATCTACCATTTACGAGTACTGGAGTACCCAAAGGTGCGTTGCGAGGATAACCGTCACCGTAACCAATAGCCACAACGCCGAGCTTAGTGTCTTTATCTGCAATCCAATAACTTCCATAACCAACGGCTTGCCCCGCTTTATGATCGCGAATAGCGATAAGCTGTGACACTAATTCCATCGCGGGGATCAGCCCATGCTTAGTGCCGAGATCACCAACAACAGGCGATACACCATAAAGTGCGATACCCGGACGGATCCAATTAGCTTGGCTTTGTTGCCAAAACAATGCTCCCGCCGAATTAGCTAATGTTCGATCACCTGGCAAATCTTTGGTTAGTGCATCAAAAGTGGCTAATTGTGCTGCGGTGTAAGGATTATCAGGCTCATCAGCACAGGCAAAGTGGGTCATTAAATTAATTGGCTTTGCAATATTATCGCAAGCCAATAAGCGCTGATACACGCGATGAAACTCATCTGGTACGAAGCCTAAACGATGCATACCAGAATCGACTTTCATCCATACGGTAACCGGGTGGCTTAACTTGGCTTGCTCAAGCATTTCAATTTGTGACTCATGATGAACCACAGTCTCAATATCATGCTCAACTAAAGTGATTAAATCCGTAGCACGAAAGAAACCTTCCAGTAATAACAGTTTAGCGTTAATGCCGCCAGCACGAAGCGCCAATGCTTCTTCTAGGCGCGCTAAACCAAAACCATCGGCATTATCTAAGCATTGAGCCACATTGAGTAAGCCATGACCATAGCCATTAGCCTTTACGACCGCCATCACTTTACTCGATGGGGCAAGTTCATGCAGTCTGGCCAAATTATTCTTTAATGCCTGGCGACTAATTTCTGCTCGTGGGAATGGTTTCACAACTGACCTTGTTCTATCTAATCTAAAAATAAGAGCCTCATCGAGGCTCTATTGTAGGTAATCATGGTCCTAAAAGGCACTTATAGACAATAATTAATCTTCTTCAAATTGCGGACCAGAGTAATTATCAAAACGCGAGAATTGACCTTGGAAGGTTAAGCGGACACGGCCAATTGGACCGTTACGCTGCTTACCAATAATAATTTCTGCCGTGCCTTTGTCTTCAGAATCATCGTTATACACTTCATCACGATAAATAAACATGATCAAATCAGCATCCTGCTCAATTGCACCCGATTCACGCAAATCGGAGTTAATTGGGCGTTTATCAGCACGTTGCTCCAATGAACGGTTAAGCTGAGATAGCGCGACTACCGGAATTTCGAGCTCTTTTGCCAAGGCTTTAAGTGAGCGAGAAATTTCAGAAATCTCTAAAGTACGGTTATCTTTAAGCGCTGGCACCTGCATTAACTGAAGGTAATCGATCATGATCATCGACAAGCCGCCGTATTCACGTGCAACACGTCTTGCACGGCTACGAACGTCCGTCGGCGTTAAACCAGAGCCATCATCGATATACATCTTACCTTGCTCTAGCATGATCCCCATGGTTGAGGAAACGCGTGCCCAATCATCATCATCTAACTGACCGGTACGAATTTTAGTTTGATCGACGCGGCCGAGTGAGGCCAACATACGCATCATGATCTGCTCCGAAGGCATCTCCAAACTAAAAATAAGCACGGGTTTATCTTCATTCAGCGCTGCCTGCTCACACAAGTTCATCGCAAAAGTGGTTTTACCCATAGATGGACGCGCTGCCACAATAATCAAGTCACCAGACTGGAAACCTGCGGTCATTTTATCTAAATCACCAAAACCGCTTGATACCCCTGTGACACCGTTAGTTGGGTTATTGTATAGCTGTTCGATTTTATCTACCGTTTTTTCAAGAATCGTTTTTATGCCTTCAGGGCCTTCATTGGCATTAGCGCGCTGCTCGGCAATTTTAAACACTTTGGTTTCGGCTAAATCGAGCAATTCACTCGAATTACGCCCTTCAGGGTTAAAGCCCGCATCAGCAATTTCGTTGGCCACTTTGATCATATCGCGAACAACGGCACGCTCACGCACAATGCTGGCATAAGAGAGAATGTTACCGGCGCTCGGTGTGTTCTTGGCAATTTCACCGATATAAGCAAAACCACCGACATCTTCGAGTTGATCTTCTAGCTCTAGCTGTTCAGAGACGGTAATTAAGTCAATGGGTTGACCCGCACTGACCAAAGTCTGCATCGCGGTAAAAATCATGCCATGGGCACGCGAATAGAAATCTTCTCTTACTACAGCTTCAGCCACTCGGTCCCAAGCATCAGAGTCCAACATCAACCCACCGAGAACCGATTGCTCAGCTTCAATTGAATGCGGCGGCATCTTCAGCGCGTCCATCTGAAGATCTCTTGGTTTCTCTTTGCCCTTAAAGGCGCGTTGTTGTGACATTAAATCTCCAAAATTCCAACGTTTAAGCAAAATGTGGTATAAAACTGGGGTCAAACAAAGCAGGCATGTAACATCTAACGACCTGCAACGAAAAAACACTATAACAATATTAAGGAACGAACATGCGCAATGCATTGATTGCCGCCATCGCTCTCTCGACAGGGATGCTGCCATCAGCCGTAGCATTGGCCGATGAAGGACAATGGCAACCCTACCAAATGCCGTCTATCGCCGATAAGCTCAGCGAACGTGGTATCAACATTCCAGCTAAACAGTTAGCGGACTTAACCCGCTACCCCATGAATGCGGTAGTCGGACTGGGCTATTGTACCGCCAGTTTTGTTTCGCCCCAAGGCTTAGTTGTGACAAACCATCATTGCGCCTACCGTGCTATTCAATATAACAGCAAAAAAGAGCATAACTATCTTGCCGATGGCTTTTTAGCTAGCAGTAAAGATCAAGAGCCGACAGCGGGCCCCAATGAGCGCCTGTATATTACCGAGGCGGTCACCGATGTATCCCAGCAAGTCAAAAAAGATATTGGCGAAGATCCATTAAAGCGTTATGAAAATATTCAAGCTAATCGCAAGGCACTGATCAAAGAGTGTGAAAGCGATGATAATTACCGCTGCTCAGTCAGAAGCTTCCATAACGGCCTTGAATACTACCTAATCAAACAGCTGATTATTCGCGACGTACGCTTAGTATACGCACCACCTGAAAGCGCTGGGGCGTTCGGTGGCGATATCGACAACTACGAGTATCCACGTCATTCAGCCGATTTTACCTTCTTACGCGCATACGTAGGTAAAGATGGCAGACCTGCCGCCTTTGCCGAAGACAACGTGCCTTATGTACCTAAAAGCCACTTAAAGATTAACGCCGATGGCGTTAAAGCCGGTGACGGTGTATTTGTAGCGGGCTACCCAGGCTCGACTAGTCGTTACCGTTTAACCAGTGAACTTAAGTTTGCTAGTGACTGGTTATACCCAACGCTCGCGACTCGTTATCAGCTACGCATTGACACTATCGAAGCCATGAGCGCTAACGATAAAGACGTTAAGATTAAATACGCAGGCACATTAGCAGGCATGGCAAACCGTATGAAAAAATATAACGGTTTGTTAGATGGCTTTAAAGCCACCGATATCGCAGGCATTAAGCAAAGCCGCGAAGATGATTTTCGCGCATGGCTAGCAAAAGATGCTGAGTATCAATCATTTCAAACTCAGTTTGATGAACTAGAAACCTTACTGGTAGAGCAGCGCCAGCAGCGCCAAGGTCGTTACTACTTCAAAAACGCGCAAAGCAGCGAGCTACTCGCTACAGCAAATAAGCTGTATCGCTTAGCCAAGGAAAAGCAAAAGAGTGATGAAGAGCGTGAAGAAGGTTATCAAGAGCGTGACATGAAGATGTTTAAGGCACGCCTTAAACGTTTAAATTCAAGCTTTGCCATTAGCGTCGACAAGACAATGTGGATGCAAGACCTAGAAGCCTATCTTGCTCAAGACAACCGTGTTGCTCAGCTTGATGCCATGCTTAACGAAAACGATAACGAAATAAGCTTGAGTGAAAAACTTGATGCACTCTATGCGCTCACGTCACTCACGGACAAAGACAAGCGCCTTGCCTGGATGGATGCCGACGCAGCTCAGTTTGAAACCAGTGCCGATCCGTTTATTCGCCTAGCGGTTGCTCTGTACGAGCAAAACATGCAGGCAGAGAAGGATGCTAAGACCTTGGCGGGTAAGCTATCAAAAGCCCGTCCTGACTACATGAAGGCTATTATCGCCTACAACAAAGCCAATGGCTGGCCAGTATACCCAGATGCAAACGGTACGCTACGTATTACCTACGGTATGGTTGATGGTTATCAATCAGCTGATTCACTCTATAAGCAGCCATTTACGCGTTTGGAAGGTATTACGGCTAAGCATACGGGTGTTGAGCCGTTTAACGCGCCGACAAAGTTACTTGAGGCGATTGAAGCAAAACGTTATGGCGCTCATGCAGTCGAAACCGTTTATCAAGATCCAGCCTCTTGGTTATGCCGCTTATTTTCTTGTTTAGACAAACCAGAAAACTTCGGCTCAGTGCCGGTTAACTTCCTATCGAGTGTTGATACCACAGGTGGTAACTCAGGCTCCCCCGTGTTTAACGGTAAAGGAGAATTAGTTGGGCTAAACTTTGACTCCACTTACGAAGCCATTACCAAAGACTGGTTTTTTAATCCAACCATTACGCGTGCCGTCCATGTCGATATTCGATACATCTTATGGATGATGGATGAAGTCGACAATGCTAATAACCTGATTGAAGAGTTAGATTTAGTGAACAACTAATCCGGTGCTATTGCACACTTAAAAGGCATATGAGCTACGCTTATATGCCTTTTTTATTTATAGCGTTACTCATACTTCAACTTCCTGCTTATTCTCGAACCTTCTTTATAAACTCATCTCGATATCTAGTTAGCTATTTGACCAATAAACCTGTCTTTGTATGTTGTTGATTGAGTTCAACATAAAATTCGGCCGATATTGACGGGCTAAAGCCCGACCTACAACAAAAGCCCTTCCCTCCTCACCGTCTTCCCTAGCTTGCTTTTCCTGCTTTTCCTGCTTTTCCTGCTTTTCCTGCTTTTCCTGCTTTTCCTGCAATGCTATTTTTTAGGCATAAAAAAACACCGCGCTAATAAATTAGTGCGGTGTTTTTATTAAAGCATTTGCTTAGCGCAAATTATTAAGCTTCTGCAACAACAGAAACTTTAACGATTGCTTTAACTTCAGTGTGAACTTGAACTTCAACTTCGAATTCACCAGTAGTGCGGATAGCACCTAGTGGAAGACGAACTTCGCTCTTAGCTAGTTCAACACCAGCAGCTGTAACTGCATCAGCGATATCACGGTTGCCAATTGAACCGAATAGCTTGCCTTCGTCACCCGCTTTAGAAGCGATAACAACAGACTCAAGTGCAGAGATTTTCTCAGCGCGTTGAGTTGCAGCAGCTAGGTCAGCAGCTAACTTAGCTTCTAGATCAGCACGACGTGCTTCAAAAACTTCAGTGTTAGCAGTGTTAGCAACAACAGCTTTACCTTGTGGTAAAAGGAAGTTACGTGCGTAACCCGCTTTTACAGAAACTTGGTCACCCAAGTTGCCTAGGTTAGCGATTTTATCAAGTAAAATAACGTTCATTTTATATTCCTCTAAATTAATGCAGTATTACTGATGTAAATCAGTGTACGGCAGTAGAGAAAGATAACGAGCACGCTTGATAGCGCGAGCTAGTTGACGTTGATATTTAGCATTTGTACCAGTGATACGACTAGGAACAATTTTACCACTTTCAGTGATATAGTTCTTCAAAGTTACGATATCTTTGTAATCGATCTCGGTAACGCCTTCTGCAGTGAAACGGCAGAACTTGCGACGACGGAAATAACGTGCCATGTGACAGTCTCCTAAGTTTTCAATTCGACATTTTCAGCGTGTAAAACCAAGCGATTTTGACCATTTCTGCTCTGTTGCAGATTAATGAAGCCTTCGACTTGTATTTCAACGCCGGCTTTCAGATTTTTTGAAACACTATTAAAGTGTTCACCACTTAATACAACTTGGATTTGGCAATAAACGTTGCGTAACATTCCTGCTTCGTAACGCTGCGATTTGTGTTCTAACATCACTACCGTATGGGCAATGCCTGCAGGACTATCAAATTGCCTGGAACGCGTAATGGTTCCTGCTAATACCAAATTGTTTGTGGTCACAAAAAAACTTACTCAGCAGTGTTTTCAGCGCTTTCTTCAACTTCTTCAGCAGCTTCTGCACGAGGTGCATGCTCTTCAGATGAACGACGTGTGTCGCGCTCGTCTTTAGCTTTAGCCATTGGAGATGCTTCAGTGATGGCAGCTTTAGTACGCATAACCATGCTACGCAAAACAGCGTCGTTGAAACGGAAAGCTGTTTCAAGTTCTTCAACCGCTTCTGCAGTAGTCTCTACGTTCACAAGAACATAGTGAGCTTTATGCAATTCGATGATTGGGTAAGCCAGTTGACGACGGCCCCAGTCTTCTAAACGGTGGATTTGACCGCCAGCTTGGGTAAGAATACCCGTGTAACGCTCGATCATACCTGGCACTTGCTCACTCTGATCAGGGTGAACTAAAAATACGATTTCATAATGACGCATTTTTTTGCTCCTTACGGTTATCTAGCCTCGTTGTTGGCTCAGTCAAACCTAATAGAGGCAAGGAACTAATTAAAGTGACTGAATTAAGCCGCGAGATAGTACATAAATCCAAGCCATAATTCAAGCCATAACTTAGCCTAACGGTGAGCTATTTACGCCCTATAGATAAATACTCCTCAGAAAACGGCTAAGTGATAGCTAACCCTGTATCACTTAGGAGATCACATCTCGGGTATTATCGGCTGATAAGCTTAAGCAATCTAGTTTGCCTCTAGGCTGATTCTAGGTATTATGTCGCAACGCACCACCTCCGTTTAAAAAACACCAAGAATAAGAATAATGCTAAAAACTCTCATTGTTGTAGTTGCTCTAATGTTCTCACAGGCAGCGATTGCCTTAGTACCGCCGGATTATCAAGAGCCTCCTAGCGATCTAACGGCTGAAATTGAAGCCGGTTTTCAGCTAAATACGGGTAACACCGAATCCAGTAGCTTTAACGGCAGAACCAAGTTGGTTTACGACACCAACACAACTCGGCAAGAGGGAACGGTTAAAGCTTACTTTGCTGCAGATGATGAGAAAACAACCGCAGAGAAATACGATCTTCAGTTGCAGTCTAACTATAAAGTTAATGGTGGTTACTTTTTTGGACGTGGTGACTTCACCTGGGATCAATTTGGTAGTTACACCCGCATAGCAACGGTTTCGGGTGGTTATGGTTTCGACACGATTAGCACCTCTAAAACCAAACTAAGTTTAGAAATCGGTCCGGGTTATCGTTATAACTTACCGATAGCAACTGATGACGCCCCCAATCCAGAAGCCTCGAAAGACATCATTTTGCGTACAGCGGCCAAATTTGAGATGAAACTACAAGAATACACCAGTTTAAATGCCGATTTGATCGCAGAGACAGGTGAAGATAATAATACTCTCACCCTAGATTTAGGCTACAAGAACACCCTATTTCAAGACTGGGCATTTAAAATCGGCGTTAACGTAAAATATACTCAAGTGGTACCTGAAGGGTCAAAGCAAACTGATACCATCACAGTGTTTAATCTACTCTATACCTTCCAATAGAGGCTTGCAGCACTCGGTTATAACGTTTCAAACTCACATCAGATTACATTACTCTTAATTGATGAGTTGAGTAAACTCGATATCAATTCGTATCTACCCGCTCCGTTCAGTATCAATCTGTAGATACAAAAATGCCGATAAGAGTTTACTCTCATCGGCATTTTTAAGCTGATTCTAACTTCAAAACTCAAGTTCCAAGCTCAAACCTGAAACTCAAAGTTCATCACGCCCAAGCATTACGCAAGACGTTGGCGTACCGCTTCAAATAAGCAAACGCCAGTCGCAACTGAAACGTTTAAGCTCGATACACTACCCGCCATTGGGATCGACACTAATGTATCGCAGCTTTCACGAGATAAACGGCGTAAACCTTTACCTTCGGCGCCCATCGCGATTGCTAGAGGGCCTGTCAGACTTGCTTGGTAAATCTCACAATCTGCTTCGCCTGCTGCGCCGATGATCCAGATACCTTTTTCCTGCAAGCTACGCATAGTGCGCGCAAGGTTAGTCACTTGATATAACGGCACCACTTCTGCTGCGCCACAAGCAACTTTGCTCACAACTGGCGTTAAACCAACAGAGTTGTCTTTAGGTACAATAACGCCGTGTACGCCAGCGGCGTCTGCGTTACGCAAACACGCGCCTAGGTTATGCGGATCGGTAACACCATCTAGGATCAGTAAAAAAGGCACATCTGTCTTTTCTAGCATTGCAGATAAGTCGTTATCATTAAGAATCTTTGCCGGCTTAACCTTGGCAACGACACCTTGGTGTTGGCCACCTTCAGACTTGTCATCTAATGCTTTACGCGAAGCATACTGTACTGACACGCCCCACTCAGCCGCCATGGCAAGAATTTGAGTGAGTCTCGCGTCGTCACGACCTTGCAATACCCACATTTCAATTACGCGCTCTGGGCTGTTTTTAAGTACTGCTTCAACAGCATGTAATCCAAACGTCATATCTTGCTTTTTCATTTATTTCTTACTCACTTTACGCTTGGCTGACTTAGCTTTACTTGCTGAAGATTTTTTTGCCGAAGCTTTGGTCTTGGTCTTTTTAGCTGCAGCGCTGCTGCCGCTGTTATATTTACCGCTGCTAGGCTTACGCTTAGCACCTGTTTTAGATTCTGATTTGGAATCTGCATCGACGCCTTTATCACGTGAAGACTCGCGTCTACTACCCGCCTTGGCACCTTCGCGGTTAACTCGCTCACGCGCGGTTAACGGCTTAGTCGGTCTGCGGCGCTTACCACCTGCAGAGTCCCCTTCCATCATCAGATCAATCTGACGGTCATCAAGGTTAACCCCAGCAACTTTTACCGTTACCGTATCGCCAATTTGATAAACTTGGCCAGAGGCTTCACCGACCAAACGCTGGCGCATATTATCGTATTGGTAATAATCACTACCCAGACTTGAAATATGCACTAGGCCGTCAATAAATAGGTCGTTAAGGCGGACGAACATGCCAAAGTGAGTCACTGATGCAATAACCGCTTCAAATGTGTCACCGACATGGTCTTGCATAAACTCACATTTAAGCCAGTCATTCACATCGCGAGTCGCTTCATCAGCGCGGCGCTCAGTGGTTGAACACTCTTCACCAAGCAGATCAAGCTCTTCAATCTTATAGTTATAACCGCCATCAGCAGTCCACTGATCCGTTAAGTTGCCTTCTTGCTTAGCAAGGAGGTAACGGATAACGCGGTGTAAAACCAAGTCAGGGTAACGACGAATTGGCGATGTAAAGTGAGAATACTCCTCTAATGCCAAACCAAAGTGACCTTCGTTATCTGGTGTATAGGTTGCTTGGCGCATTGAGCGCAGCAACATAATCTGAATCAGTTCTGCATCGGGTCTGTCAGCAATCTGCTCCATTACCGCTTGGTAGTCTTTAGGCTCTGGATCTAGACCGCCTTCCATCGTTAAGCCACGTTCTTTAAGAAAATCCTTAAAGTTAGTTAACTTTTGCTCCGATGGCGACTCGTGTACACGGTATAACACTTCACCTTTATTCTTTTTAACGAACTTAGCAGACGCAACGTTGGCTAAAATCATGCATTCTTCGATGATTTTATGCGCTTGATTACGATTGCGCGGTACGATCTTGTCGATCTTACGCTGCTCATTGAAGATAAACTGAGTTTCAGTGGTTTCAAAAGCAATGGCACCACGCTCAGCGCGAGTTTCTTCTAATGTCAGGTATAGCGACTGTAATGTCTGCAGATGCGGGAATATCGGCTTGAGTTTATCACTCACCTCTCCGCCCTCAAGCATATCGGCAACCTGGGTATAGGTTAAGCGCGCATGTGAATGCATCACTGCCGGGTAAAACTTATAGCCCGATAGCTTACCTGCCGCTGAGATAGTCATCTCTGCAACCATACACAGACGGTCGACTTCTGGCATCAAAGAACACAGACCATTAGAGATCTTCTCTGGCAGCATAGGGATAACTTGCGATGGGAAATACACCGAATTACCACGCGCTCGCGCTTCTTTATCAAGTGCCGACTCGGTGCGAACATAATGGCTCACATCAGCAATCGCCACCCATAAACGCCAGCCGCCAGACTTTTTCTTTTCGGCGTAAACGGCGTCATCGAAATCGCGTGCATCTTCACCATCAATGGTCACTAATGGCAAATTACGTAAGTCAACGCGACCTTCTTTATCGGCCTCGGTCACTTCATCAGGGATTTTACGTAGCTTCTTCTCGATCAGGCCTGACCAAGTATGCGGCAGATCGTAATTGCGCAGTGCAATTTCAATCTCCATGCCTGGCGCCATCTCTTTACCAAGTACTTCTGTCACTTTACCAGCCGCTTTTACGTAGCGACCTGGACGACGAGTTAGCTCAAGTACCACAATATCGCCCTGACGCGCACCGAGGCGGTCTTCTTCAGGGATAAGGATCTCTTGCGTAATGCGTCTATCATCGGCTATCACAAAGCCCATGCCTGCATCTAAGTGGAAACGACCCACTAATGCAGCGCTGCGCTGTTCAACCAAGCGCACTATACGTGCTTCACGGCGGCCTTTACGGTCAACACCCGCTTTTTGCGCCAGCACGCGGTCACCGTGGAAATACATCAGCATGTCACGGTTATTGATATAAAGGTCGTCGCCGCCCTCTTCTAACTTTAAGAAGCCAAAACCATCACGGTGACCAATCACGGTACCAGTTAACAGGTCCATTCTCTCAGGCAAGCCATATGACTGGCCACGAGTAAACACTAGCTCACCATCACGCTCCATCGCACGTAAGCGACGACGAATAGCTTCTAGCTGCTCTTCACCTTCAATTTTTAATGCTGTAGCAATATGCTCACGAGTTAACGGAGACGTTTGCGAGCGCAAGTATTCCAAAATATACTCACGGCTTGGGATAGGATTTTCGTACTTTTCTTGCTCACGCTTAATATGCGGATCTTGTATCATTCATTTTCCAAATTATTGACATGACCTCTCTTGAGTCATGTTTATTGTGGCGTTCTAAGGTGCTCTTTCTTTGCCCTAGCAACTGCGCTGGGCGGCATCTTTGCCTCTAACACCTTTAACAAATTAATTGCTTCGGCTTGCGTAGATTCATCGCTAAACACTTCATTGTATAGCCAATGAAAGCCCACTTCGTAATCTCGAGGACTACCATAGCCCTCACCAAATAACCGAACCAACATCATGCGCGCAGGCAGGTCGCCCGTCGCGGCGGCTGGCAATGTATATTGCACAGCGCGTTGTTTATCTTCGATGACAAACTTACCATCGCGATAATACTCAGCCATTCTAACCATGGCTTCAGCACTCCCCTGCTCGGCAGAGGTTTTTAACATAGAGATGCCACGCGGCGGATTGGCCTTTACGCAGATCCCATAGTTGAGCATTTCCGCCCAAAGATACTGATACAAAGGCTGCTTTAGCACCTCAGCCCTTGCTTCAATATCCTGCACTATCTGGCAGTCATCGCCTTGTACTTGCGTGAGATAGTTTTTACTTCGAATTAAATCAACCAATTGCTCCTGAGTATAAACATCAACAGCCTTAGGAGTGGCAAAACTTGATAGAGATAATATCGACAAAATTATAATCAATACATAACGCAGCATAAGGATTCTCAATGACAATAGGGTTAATCTAATATCGCTTATCAAGTAACCAATGTTAAAGGTTAACTTAAATATACTCTATTTTATGTCATCGGCAGTATAACGTATTTCTTGAGCTCACTTCTCACTTATAGAGAAGGCAATAAAAAGGCCGCTAATTGCGGCCTCTTATTATTAACTAAACGGATTCACTAGAATCATGGTCTCGTTTCTATCCGGACCCGTTGAGATAATATCGATTGGCGTTTCTAACAACTCTTCAAGACGCTTAATGTAATTCAATGCCGCTTGTGGCAATTGCTCTACAGATGTTGCGCCGTAAGTTGTTTCGCTCCAGCCAGGCAGTGTTTCAAGAACAGGTGTTACCTTCTCATAACCTTCTGCCGCTAGCGGTGTTGTTGTTGCAACCGTTCCATCAGGATACTGGTAGCCAACACAAATCTTAACTTCTTCTAGACCGTCTAAAACGTCTAGCTTAGTTAAACAGAAACCGCTTACGCTGTTGATTTGAACCGCACGCTTCATAGCAACGATATCTAACCAACCTGGACGACGCTTACGACCAGTAGTCGCACCGAACTCATGACCCTTAGTACCTAAGTAATCACCGATTTCGTTTTTCAATTCAGTTGGGAAAGGACCTGCACCAACACGAGTAGTGTAAGCCTTCATGATACCCAAAACGTAATCTAGATGACGTGGACCAAATCCAGAACCTGTTGCAACACCACCTGCTGTAGTATTAGAAGAGGTTACGAACGGATAAGTACCGTGGTCAATATCTAGTAACGTGCCTTGAGCACCTTCAAATAGAATTGGTTCGCCTGCTTTGCGTGCCTGATCAAGTAGCTCAGATACGTCTGTGCACATGCTCTTCAAGTAATCAGCAATTGCTAGAGCATTTTTCAATGTCTCTTCGTAATCAACTGCCTCGCACTTGTAGTATTCAGTCAGCATGAAGTTATGGTAAGCCATCACTTCTTTTAGCTTAGTAGCAAACAACTCTGCATCAAACAGATCGCCTACACGTAAACCGCGACGAGAAACTTTATCTTCGTATGCTGGACCAATACCGCGACCCGTTGTGCCAATAGCATTATTGCCACGCGCTTTTTCGCGAGCAACATCAAGAGCACAATGGAATGGTAAGATCAGAGGACATGCTTCAGAAATTAGTAAACGTTCCTCTACAGGTACGCCACGCTCTTTAAGCATGTTAATTTCAGTCAACAAAGCGTCAGGTGCTAGCACCACGCCGTTACCAATAATGCACTTTACATTATCGCGTAAGATCCCTGACGGAATAAGATGAAGAACGGTTTTGTCGCCATCGATTACTAAAGTATGACCCGCATTGTGGCCACCTTGGTAACGAACGACATATTTAGCCTGCTCGGTAAGAAGATCGACTATCTTACCCTTTCCTTCGTCACCCCATTGGGTGCCGAGAACTACAACGTTTTTGCCCATTATTTGCTGCACGGTAGTGGTTAAAACGGGATTTTAGCAGATCTATGGGGGCTTTAGGCAAGTAATTTATGAAAAAATAATCAACAACACCACCCCAACAGTGACTAAAGAACCACCTAACCTTTGCAAAAGTTGCTGATTTTGATTGGAAATTTCTTTTAGATACGCTCGCCAACGATTTGGAAACAAGAGCGGACCAATTCCTTCAATTATTAACACCAAACCTAACGCCAGCATGATTAACTCGAAAGACATAACATTGTGTTCCTTAGGGTGAACAATCTAGCGAATAAAACGAAATAAAGCACTTACGCCAATCAAAAACACTCAGGGGTTCATAATCACTAAAGTGCCCGAGAAAGACTATCACTTAATACTTTTTAATCTAGGTATTAATTTATACCCATCACATTAAAGATATGGTCATTCAGCGGGAATTCAAAGCTCTGTAGGCAAGGGCTATATTTGCTCCTGCAATACAGACATTCGCCACATCCATGAGCTAGCGGATGATTGAGGCTAATCGTTACTCTCGGCTCAGGCATCTTGCTTCGCCCTACCGCCTAAATCCATTTAGTCGTGTATCGAGAGCAGCATACAGAGTTTTGCGCTTTGCTTTAAACATCTGCCGCACTACGTGAGTGCTCTCAGGCATTGCTCTTCTGTGTTGCAGTGAATTAAAAGGGAATAACCATTTCTTCATCAATGCGCCTTGAATTGAAAGCCTGAGAGGCTCTGAACCGTTCACATCTTTAGTACGATTGGTATTACACCCAAATGACGAGAAAAACGGTAAATGGTAATTTTCAGGCAATAAAAAGCCCAGCATATAGCTGGGCTTTTTGAATTCTGAAAGCGAAAATTAACGCTTAGAGAATTGTGGCTTCTTACGTGCTTTACGTAGACCAACTTTCTTACGTTCAACTTGACGAGCATCGCGGGTAACGAAACCAGCAGCACGTAAAGAAGGACGTAGAGACTCGTCAAGTTCCATCAACGCACGGGTAATACCGTGGCGGATTGCACCTGCTTGGCCAGTGTTACCACCACCCTTAACAGTTACCATGATGTCTAGCTTGTCAGTCATTTCAACTAGCTCTAGTGGCTGACGAACAACCATGCGAGAAGTTTCACGACCGAAGTATTCGTCTAGAGGTAGCTTGTTAACGATAATGTTACCAGTACCTACTTTAGCGAATACGCGAGCTGTAGATGTTTTGCGACGGCCAGTGCCGTAGTATTGAGTTGCAGCCATTGCTATAATCCCGTTTAGATATCAAGAACTTGAGGTTGTTGTGCAGCGTGGTTATGCTCTGTACCAGCGTAAACTTTAAGCTTACGGAACATGGCACGGCCCAATGGACCTTTAGGTAGCATACCCTTAACAGCCTTTTCGATAATCATTTCAGGCTTATGAGCTTGTAGCTTCTCAAAAGTGATCTGCTTAATGCCACCGATGAAACCTGAATGTGAATAGTAAACTTTGCCTTTGGCTTTGTTACCAGTCACAGCAACTTTCTCAGCGTTAATAACGATGATATAGTCACCAGTATCTACATGAGGCGTATACTCAGGCTTATGCTTACCGCGTAGGCGAGAAGCGATTTCAGTAGAGATACGACCCAAAGTTTTACCTTCGGCGTCAACGACGAACCAATCACGAGTGACTGTTTCTGGTGTAGCAGTAAAAGTAGTCTTCATTTACAAAAACCCAATGTTAAAATTCTGTCTCACATGCTTATGCCATCATTGGCAAAAACACAAAAAATGCCATTCCCCGCCCCTTCGAGCAAAGAATTAGGCTTTACAACTTCCACCTAAATGGTGGATAACGAGGGCAGGTTGCGGATTATAGACAAAGCTGAGTTAAAAATCACCTATTTTTTCAGTTTAATTGTTGGCTATTTTAAATCATTACACTTTAGTGCTTTATCGAATCAGCAAAAGCTTTATGGTCTATCTTTAAAGATCTATATATAAAAGCTATTGCATTACAAACCGCATCAGTTTTCTACTATCGTGCCAGCACAATTATAAGCTATAAGCCGCTAACAATTAATTTAACCGCAGTTTACTACTACGGGATATGCTCTAAGGCCAAATAATCATGAGATTGCATCTCTGTCAGCCTTGAACGGCAACGCCTAAATTCAAAGCCAAGCAAGCCTGAGGTGTAAATATCTTCTAGTGATACCGCCGATGAGATAATCAATTTAACATTGCGCTCGTAAAACTCATCGACCATAGCTAAGAAACGACGTGCAATGTCATCGCCAGTCAAATGCTCTCCCATCTGCTCTACATTACTAAGCAGTACAGTATGGTAAAGCCTTGCGACCTCCATATAGTCACGCTGACTACGCGGCCCATCGCATAAGGCTCTAAAATCAATAAGCAAAACACCTTGGGCTTGTTGACGAATATCGATAATACGCCCATCAATTTCGACACCTAGCGTCGACACCTCTGATTCTGGTGCGAGTTTGTTAAAGTATTCTTGTAGGTTTTGCTCAGCTTGTACATCCAGTGGCGAGTGAAATATTTCAGCCTGCTCTAACGTTCTTAAACGATAATCGACCCCTGAATCGACATTTAGAATGTCGCAGTGCTTATTAATAGCCGCAATAGCAGGTAGGAAACGTACACGTTGCAAGCCATTACGATACAAATCATCAGGAATAATATTAGAGGTCGCAACCAATGCCACACCTTCGGCAAACAATGATTCAAATAGCGTACCGAGCAACATAGCATCGGTTATATCTGACACAAAAAACTCATCGAAGCAGATCACTTGATATTGCGAAGCCATCTTTTTAGCAATAATATTCAGCGGATCTCTTTGGCCTTGCAGCTCAGCAAGATCATGATGCAGTTGATGCATAAAGCGGTGGAAGTGCGCTCGCAACTTCTTATCACCTGGAAGAGCATCAAAAAAAGTATCCATCAGATAGGTTTTGCCACGGCCTACTCCCCCCCATAGATACAAACCTTGTACCGCTTGCTTCTGATTCTTAGAAAAAAACGAAAACAATCCTGCACTCTTTCTCTGACGATCATTTAAAGCGAGTAAATCATCGTAGACCCGCTGTAACTGTTTTACGGCTAGCTCTTGCGCAGCGTCATGTGAAAAATCGTCTCGAGTTAAGTCTTGCTGATAATGCTGCCATGGAGTTAATTGCGACACGTAAATCATTCTCTATTTGTAGGGGGTACACACAAATCAGCTCAATGTGAGCCGTTTGACGTCTTATTTTTGAGTAAACTAAGTTTTCAGCAAACTACTTTACAGTAAGTCGTACCACACAAGAAAGCCACAATGCAGATTCAGCTTGGACACGTAAATCACTCAACATTGACAGAAGACACACATAAATCAGCCTAATATGAGCCGTTTGGCGGCTAATTTTCAGTAAACAGTACCACGCTAGAAAGCGTCGATGTATATTTGGCTCAATCAGCATCATATAAGTATATTTAGGAGTCTATATGGAGTGGGCATTAACCCTTGCCGCATTTGTGATTGGTGGCGTATTTGGCTATGTAGGTCATACTTTACTGGCTAAGAATAATCGCCATAAATGCAATAATGAGCAATTAGAGCAAACTCAGTTAGAAATGAGTCAGTATAAACAAGAAGTGTCAGATCATTTCGACGAGCAACATAAGCAACTTGCAGAGCTAACGGCGCAACTAAACCGAGTTAATCAACAGTGGAACGCGTCAGCAACTCTTTTTACCTCTCCAATAACAGAGAAACAATTAGCAGAATTAACGATTAAACCGGCAAGCAAGCTTGAAGATAATGTCGATTTAATCAAGCAGAATCAGACAGTCGTCGCATAGCGTCTTGGGGATAAGTTAACCTTTGTTAATAATTGATGAACTTTTTGATACTCATTTGAGTCGGAATCAATAATGAATGAAAGCTCTTTCAGTGCTAAGTGCCTAGCGCAGCCCTTATTATTGAGGAGTCATTCAATTTAGTTTTGAAAAATTGGAGCAATATATAAATGAAGACAAAATTATCCTTAGTTTCAGCAGCCCTTTTAGGCGCAACTCTGACCTTAGCCCCAGTTGTTTCTCAAGCTGCAATACCTTTGGCTGTCGGTGGTCAAGAGCTACCGAGTCTAGCGCCGATGTTACAAAAAACAACGCCTGCCGTGGTAGCGGTAGCGGTTTCTGGCACCCATGTTTCCAAGCAAAAAGTACCCGATGCATTCCGTTATTTTTTTGGCCCTAATGCCCCACGCGAGCAAGTTCAGGAGCGGCCATTTAAAGGCTTGGGTTCAGGGGTAATTATCGATGCCAAAGAAGGATACATAGTCACTAACAACCATGTGATTGAAGGAGCCGATGAGATCCTTATTGGCCTGCACGATGGTCGTGAAGTCGAAGCGAAACTTATTGGTACCGATGCAGAATCTGATATTGCCCTGCTACAAATCAAAGCCAAAAACCTAACTGCGTTAAAACGCGCCGATTCTGATGAGCTGCAGGTCGGCGATTTTGCCGTAGCCATTGGTAATCCATTTGGCCTTGGGCAAACCGTCACCTCAGGCATTGTCAGTGCCATGGGTCGAAGCGGCCTAGGCATTGAAATGCTAGAGAACTTTATTCAAACCGATGCTGCAATCAATAGTGGTAACTCTGGTGGTGCACTGGTTAACCTTAACGGTGATCTTATCGGTATTAATACCGCTATCGTCGCTCCCGGCGGCGGCAACGTGGGAATTGGTTTTGCCATCCCTGCCAATATGGTTAATAACTTGGTTCAACAAATTATTGAGCACGGTGAAGTGCGCCGTGGTGTGCTCGGTGTAATGGGACAAGACCTCACCAACGAGCTCGCTAAAGGCTTCGGTATTGATACCCAACACGGTGGTTTTATTAACGAAGTTATGCCAGACAGTGCTGCCGATAAAGCGGGTATAAAAGTCGGTGATATCATTGTTAGTGTAAACGGACGCAGCATTAAGAGCTTCCAAGAACTGCGCGCTAAAGTGGCCACTATGGGCGCGGGTAGCAAAGTTGAGTTTGGCTTGATCCGAGACGGCGATGACGAAACGGTCACTGCGGTGCTAGGAGAATCGACCCAAGCTGCAGAGGCTGCAGCTGGTGCCGTACACCCAATGTTGCAAGGAGCTAAACTTGAAACAGCAAGCACATCAGGCGTTGAAATTACTGATGTTGCCCAAGGTTCTCCTGCTGCGGCAAGTGGTTTGATAAAAGGCGATGTCATCGTCGGCGTAAATCGTACTAAGGTTAACAATCTAAAGACACTTAAGTCTGCGCTTGAAGAGCAAAAAGGCTCTGTCGCACTAAAGATTAAGCGCGATAATACGAGTTTATATTTAATCTTAAGATAAGATTAATAACTCGCTATAATTGACAGCCGAGCCCTAGTGCTCGGCTGTCTTTTTAGCACTTGAACCGCTTTATCATGCGCGTTAAGTACAAATTCGTACAAACATGTTAATATATTTCATCTTTTTAGCATTAATTCTCCGACCATGATCATTAAAGACACTCTTATATATGTCGGTAAAGCCGTTCTTTTTGGCCTTATCATGGCTGCTGTTATCATTTTTATTTTACCGCTAATTACTGGCCAAAGCCTAACGAACGGCATAACTAGCCGAGTCTCCAGTAATAGTAACGAGCTATCATTCTCTACTGCCGTACGCCGAGCGGCGCCAGCCGTAGTCAACATCTATAGCCTGAGTATCGACCAATCTAAACCGTTAAATCCAGGTTCTCTTCAAGGCCTTGGTTCTGGCGTTATTATGAGCAAAGAAGGTTATATTCTTACCAACTACCATGTTATTAAGAGAGCCGATGAGATTGTCGTTGCACTACAAGATGGCCGTAAGTTTACCTCTGAAGTTGTTGGCTCTGATCCTGAAACTGATTTAGCGGTACTGAAAGTTGAAGGTGACAACCTTCCTGTTGTACCTGTAAGCCTAGATATCCCAGTTCGTGTTGGTGATGTGGTATTGGCTATTGGTAATCCATACAACCTAGGACAAACCATTACTCAAGGGATTATCAGTGCAACGGGTCGCAACGGATTAAGTTCTGGCTATTTAGATTTCCTACAAACTGATGCCGCCATTAATGCTGGCAACTCAGGTGGCGCACTCATTGATACCGCAGGCCAACTTATTGGTATTAACACCGCCGCCTTTCAGATTGGCGCTGAGGGTGGTGGGCACGGTATTAACTTTGCCATCCCAATTAAACTAGCCCACAGCATTATGGGTAAGCTGATTAAAAATGGCCGAGTTATACGTGGTGCACTTGGCATTAGTGGTGAAGCCGTCGGCCCGGTTATGGCGCAAATATTAAATATCCCCGATCTCACAGGTGTCGTGATTACCGAAATTGACCCTAATGGTCCAGCAGCAAAAGCTAAGTTACAGCCTCGCGATGTGATCACCAAATATGAAGGTGAATCGATTCCAGGTGTTGAGATGCTGATGGATAGAATTGCTGAAACCACACCGGGTAAACAGGTGATTATGACCGTTATTCGAGAGGGTAAATCCTTTGAGGTCCCTGTAGTGATAGGTGAAAAGCCTGTTCATAATAATTAGGTTCTAGGTCAGAGAATTAGCAGGTTCTAGCTCTGAGAATTAGCAGGTTCTAGGTTCTAGGTTCTAGGTTCTAGGTTCTAGGTGCTAGGTTCTAAATTCTAGGTGCTAGGTTCTAGGTCTGAGAATTAGCAGGTGCTAGGTGCTAGGTGCTAAATTCTAGGTTCTAGGTTCTAGGTTCTAGGTTCTAGGTTCTAGGTGCTAGGTTCTAGGTCTGAGAATTAGCAGGTGCTAGGTGCTAGGTGCTAGGTGCTAGGTGCTAGCAAAACATAAAACGCGAAAAGGCAAAACAGTTCAGCTGTTTTGCCTTTTTCATTTAATGCTTATTCTCTTGCTGAATCGACTTGCTCTTGCACCAGCTTCAACAGTCTCAACCCTATTCACCTTTACAGCCTTAGCTTTAGCTTCTTGGCTTTTCCTGCTTTCCTAGAACCTAGGATCTTTCTTAGCCTTTCCTAGAACCTGCTATTTTGTTTGAACAGACCAACCCAAAATGCCAATTCAAATAGCACCCCAAAAATAACTAGGCCTGTCGCCCCTTTTGCCGCTCCCGCGATATAACAGACTATTGCCGCGCTGATTAATCCAACTAAAATAGTGGCTCTCATCCATAATGACATATTGCTCTCCCTTTCTTGTGTCATTACGACTATAACAATCCCTACTGAGTCGCTCATCAATTCCAGATTAAACTTTGTTCAGGTTTATCGTTCGCAGCTCAACCTTCGGCGCACAAAAAAAGCCACGCTAAATAGCTTAGCGTGGCTTGTCGGGAGGGACTAAATAATGATGATTTTGTTTTTATTTATGGATTTTAGGTAACGCCTCAGCTCTCTGTGTATAGTCTGCATGACACTCACCACAAGAGTATTGTGCGGTAGACCATGGCATTTGGAACTTGCCATCTTCGGTGAACTGCTTTGCCGCTGGGTCAAGGTCAATAGTGAACAAGTGAGACTTCACATCACCAAATACTGTTGTGCCATCTTCACCTAAATGAGTGACGGCACTCTTGGCAAGCTTTGGCATATGACAGTCGGTACACTCAGCGGCTTTATGCGGCCCAGCAGCCCAAGTGTTTTCAGCAAACTCTTTATCATGACAAGCGGTACACTCTTTCACTGCTCCAGTGTGTAGACCATCAGCGCTGTCTTGATTGACCGTCGACTTGTGAGAGTCATGACAAGTGGTACACGCCATACCACTCTTAGGACCAATCTCTTCGCCCGCTTTGTAAGTACCATGATCCTCAGGAACGACACCTAGCATTTCATCGCCAGTCTGGTGATGCTTAGATAGACCACTACTTGAGATAATACGACCACCCACTTTGCTACCGTCAGGGAAGGCAACATTATAAGCACTGACAAAAGTTGGATAATCTTTCTCACCATCACGAGTATGACACTCAGCACAAGTAACCGCTTTACCAAAAGCCATATCTTCAGCTAAGAAGTCTTCCGTAGTGCGGGCCATAGCTATCTTAGTGATATTATCTTTTGATGGTGCAGCGATATGTTCACTACCCGCGCCATGACAAGATTCACACTGAATACCTTGCTCAGCAAATGTGCCGCCCATACCTGGTAGGTCATCTTGACGCTCTAGATTACGAACATCATCTCCTTCGGTAGTGCGTTTCCAACCAGTAGTATGACAATTGCCACACTTGTATTGGTAGTTCATATCCCCCGTTTTATAGTTACCCATCACATCGGGGTCATTAAGGTGGTTATCGGGGATATTAAGCTCACCCTCTGCGTTACGTATGTTGTACTGCACATTGGTACCAGTAACGATATAACCATCGGCATCTAACCAGCGCATCTTCCAGTGGTAACCACCGACGACATAAGTCACATCGTCATAGCTTGTTGGTGCACCTAAGGCGTTGTTCGTTGTGCCGTCAGCATCAGGGCCTGCAATTTGAAGTAAGTCAATAGCTCCTGTAATCGACTCCTCAGGAGTATAGGGGAAAGCAGGTTGCTCACCGTTAGCAATTTTTTGGATCTTAAAATTATGACCCGTTTTACTAAAGGTCTCATATTTACCACTATGACATCCCGCACATGCCGCGCTGCCAACATAAGTTAGCGGCTCAGGCTCAGGTTGCGCCTCAACAGTCACAGTCACCACAGCAGATGCTTCATCGGTACCATCGGTGATGGTGTAGTTAAACTTCACTTCGCCCGTTTCAGAACCTGCTGTAAAGTCGACTTTGCCATCTTTAACGACAGCGCTATCGGAATCGACTGACACGATGGATAAAGTATCACCATCTGCATCGGTATCATTGGCAAGTACATCAATTGTCACTACATCTTCAGCCAAAACATTGGCAAAATCAGCCACTGCGACAGGCGCAGTGTTCTCAACAGGTAGGTTTACTTCGTTATTGTTATCACTACCACAAGCAACCAACATGGTGATCATGCTCGCGAGTAATAGTTTTTTACATGGAATTGTTGTGTTCATAAGTTCATCCTCAACATTGCTATTCACATCGCCAACGTTGCAGAGAATGGCGATTGATATGCCTCTTTGGACATGTTTCAAGTATTGAAGAGTTACTACTAAAGAGATAGATAATTAGAATTCACTAGTACGAGAAAGTTGTGAACTTTTGTTATCAACTTACATCTAACGCATTGTTTAATATAAAAAATCAACCATGAGAAATGTTGTGATTTGTTATCACAAATTGACCAGTGTTTGTCAAAATGTAGATCTTACTCTCATTTTGCGTAACAAGTCCTGCCTTCTTTAACTGCCGCAGATGGAAATTAAACTTGGTATGGTCTTCAATTTCAACTAAACGACATAGATCCATAAACTTCAGCGCTTTATGCGTTGCAAGCACTTTAAGGGCTTTACGCCGATAAGGATTAGCCAGAGCGCCATAAACTAAATCTGGGTCAAGATCGACACGGCTCTTGAACAGTTGCTTCTCCGCTAAACTTCGTCTTATGGTGACGATAAGCTCATGGCTTTTAAAAGGCTTAGTCATCACGCTATCGGCACCTTTTTTCATCGCATCCACAGCGGTATCGACAGTAGCATAGGCTGTGATAATAATGACTGCGAGTAAGGGTTGGTTTTGGCGCAGGTTAGAAATAGCTTCAACCCCGGTCATCCCCGACATCAACAAGTCCATCAAGGCAATATCAAAGTGTTGTTTTTCGCTCACGGCAATGGCCGCCTCAGCGCTTTCGACAGCGGTAACGCTAAAGCCTTCAAGTTCAAGTATTTCTACTATATTTTGACTAAGCTCTAAGTCGTCCTCTGCGAGTAAAACGGCGGTCATGAATAATGCTCCCGATAAAATGTTAGTTCTACCCGCGTTCCCTTTCCTTCGCTGCTCACGATATTCATTTTCCCATTATGTAGTGACATGATTTGTTCACAAATTGCCAAACCAAGACCCGTGCCTTGCCCTATCGCTTTGGTGGAGTAAAATAGTTCAGTTGCGCGAGACAGTTCCTCTACGCTCATACCGCTCCCCGAATCTTCAACCAAGATACAAACCTTCTCGTCATCTTGTATCGCTTTTATAACAATAGCGTTATGGGGATGAGAGGCGTCAATGGCATTGCAGAGCAAATTAATAAACAGCTCTTCGAGCTTAATTTTTTCTGCATATAAAATGATACTGGCACTGCATTCAAGCTCAATATGATGCTGTTTAGTACGGTGCGCCAGTAACTTTATCGCCGAATCCAACACGCCTTTGACTGTGATAAAGCTGCGCCTCCCCGAAGCTGGCCGAGCATAACTGAGTAGCTCTTTACTAATCGATGAGGCTCGCTCAATGCCAAGACGGACACGACTTAGGTAGTTGGTTTCAGACTCAGATACTTGTGGATGTTTTCGCTCCCACAAATCCAAGGCTAAAGTAGATGAGGCCAGTGGGTTATTAATCTCATGGGCGACCCCCATCGCCAGTTGACCAATCGCCTTGTATTTATCTGCTTCTATCGCCCGCTTAAGCTTTGCCTCTGTGGCCTGCTCTTTTTCTAAATCAAAGACTTTAAGCGCCTTAAACAGTGCAATTAAAATAAGGCCACCAGCAAAAGTTCTTAAAACGGGTACGCTATGATGAGACTCCGTCGGAACCAAGCCTGACAGTACACCGTAAATCATTAACCCAACACCACAGAGCGCAAAGTACAACCCATAACCATGCTCCTCTTGTCGTAAACTGTTGCCATAGAACACCATGCCTATCCCCGCCAAAGCCGCTGAACCAAACCCGACTAAACTACGCGTATAGCGGCTAGCTTCTTCAAAACCGGTTTTGTTCACAGCAAGATGATGTAAGTCAGGGATCACTAAATAGCCGTAACTCAAAAGTAGCGCGATAATCAGTCCATGGCCAATATACGCCAGGCGTTTATTGCTAATGGTTAATATCTGCCAAGCAAATACCATCAAGGCAGCGTAGGATAAGAATAGCTTTACCAAGCAGAGCCATTGAGTCAGTAAACCATATTGAGGGGCTATATGGTCTGAAAAAATAAGTACGTACAGTTCAGACCATTCATGAAAGGCATGAGAAAAACCGAATATGGCCAAAGCCCAAAGCGTGGGAGCCACCTTTAATTGACTGTAACGAAAATTTCGAAACACCACGGCACAGCCCATCGAAAAAAATACGAGGCCGTAAAAAAGATAAATATTAAACGTGACAAATACAGGCATGACACAAACATAGCACCCAATACTTAAGTTTGATTTGATCTGCTTCTTGTTTCACCAGTTTGTTATTTGCGCTAGCTCATAAAACAAAAAAGCCACTTAAGTGAATACACTTAAATGGCTTTTCATTGCTAAGGATTTTAAACCTTATGCCTTAACGCGTTCAACGTGTCCGCCTAGGCCTTTAAATTTGTCTTCGATATGCTCGTAACCACGATCTAAGTGGTAAATACGATCGACAGTTGTCGTACCTTCTGCCACTAAACCGGCAATCACCAAGCTTGCTGATGCACGAAGATCCGTTGCCATCACCTGCGCACCATTTAGCCTTTCAATACCGTGAATAATACACGTATTGCCTTCCAGCTCCATGGTTGCGCCCATGCGGCTAAGCTCTGGTACATGCATAAAGCGGTTTTCGAAAATGGTTTCGGTAATGGTTGATGTGCCTTCTGCTAGTGCGTTTAACACACAGAACTGCGCCTGCATATCAGTTGGAAAGCCTGGATAAGCTACGGTCTTAATATTCACCGCTTTAGGGCGTTTACCCTGCATATCTAACTCAATCCAGTCATCACCAGTTGTGATACTTGCGCCAGCGTCTTCAAGCTTTGCCAAAACGGCTTCAAGTGACTTAGGATCCGCTTTAGTACAACGGATTTTGCCACGCGTCACAGCTGCCGCGACCAAGAAACTACCGGTTTCGATACGGTCAGGCATCACTCGGTAATCACAACCTTTAAGTGACTCGACACCTTGAATGCGCACGGTATCGGTGCCAGCACCTTCAATTTTAGCGCCCATAGCAATCAAGCAGTTTGCTAAGTCGACCACTTCAGGCTCACGAGCAGCGTTTTCGATAATGGTTTCACCATCGGCCAATGATGCTGCCATTAGCAAGTTTTCTGTCGCGCCAACGCTAATCATATCCATAAAGATATGCGCGCCTTTTAGGCGGCCATCAACACGTGCCTTAATATAGCCTTCTTGCACTTCAATTTGTGCCCCCATCTGTTCAAGACCTTGCAGATGCAAGTTAACAGGGCGGGCACCAATGGCGCAGCCACCAGGCAAAGACACATCGGCAGTGCCGTACCGTGCAAGTAAAGGGCCCAAAATAAGAATCGATGCACGCATGGTTTTAACCAACTCATACGGCGCGCAAAACTCATTAAGATTCGTTGTAGAGATACGTACTTTGTCAGTGCCAGAGCGAGTCACTTCAGCACCTAAGCAGCGCAGTAATTCGCAGCTTGTATTCACATCTCTTAGATTTGGAACGTTAGAAACATTGAAGTCCGTCTCCGCCAACACACCTGCCATTAAGATTGGCAAGGCAGCATTTTTAGCGCCTGAGATAACCACGTTTCCAGCAAGTGCACCACTTGCTTCAATTTTTAATTTATCCACTTTAACTCTCTAAATCCGCGATTACATATTAAAGACTTTTTCACGCTTCCATTGTGTTGGCGTGAAGGCGTTAATCGTAATAGCGTGTAACTCACCGCTAGTAATGTGGGCCATTAATGGGCCGTAAATTGTCTGTTGTTGTTTCACACGTCCCATGCCGTCAAAGCACTCACCTACAGCAACAATCTTGTAGTGTGTCCCTTCCTGGGTCACTTTAACTTCCTCTAAAGAAAGCGCGTCTAAAAGGATGGTTTCAATTTCTTTGCATTCCATGGAACTATTCACCTTACTTAGCTTCTTCAATAAAGAAGTCGTTTAAATCATATAATATAATAAATTTCTTAAGCTGCTCTGAAGGCGAGACTAACTCAAGACTTGCACCTTTGGCGGCAAAAATACTGGCTAACTCAAATAAAAATGCCACGCCAGCGCTGTCACAATACTCAATAGCAGAGAGCTGCAAAAATGCGGTCTCTGGCGCTAAAATATCCTTGCGTCTATCCCATAGACTGCGCACAACATCTTGATCTAGTCGACCCGATATTGTGCAATAAATCCCTTGCTGCTTAAAGCTTGCCACTAGCTCTGTTTCTCTTTAGCGTTTAAATCAATATGCTGAGTCGTGCGCTCTTTGAGCATATTTATCACAGACTCAATACCTTGTTGGCGAACAAGGTTAGTAATTTCTGATTGCTTCGATGATAACAAACTAACGCCTTCGGCCACTAGGTCAAACGCTTTCCAGGTACCATTTTTTAAACGTCGCGCTTTAAACTGCAACTTAATTGCCGGGCGGCCTTGTTCTACAACTTGTACATTAACACTGACAAACTTCTCACCGGCAAAATCTTCGGCTCTGCCATATTCTACAGTTTGGTCGGTATATTCGGTAAAAGCCTGCGCGTAAGTTGCAACCAAGTAGTCTCGAAATGCCTCAACAAAACGTTCTCGCTGATCTTTGCTCGTCTCTTTAAGATACTGACCTAATACCTTATAAGATGCATACTTGTAATCGATATACGGCATCAGCTCTTCGGTTACAATCACTTTTAAATGATCCGGATCGGCATCAATCAACTTTTTATCTTGATGAAAGCGAGCAAAGGTCTTGTTTGCAACGGCTTCAACCAAAGTAAAAGGGTTAGTTTGGTCGATGTCAGCACTTGCTGTTACGCCTGCGGCCGACACACCGAAACTGAACACAGCTACCAAGGCGAACATGATGCTCCGATAAACACCTTTCAACATTCTATATACTCCTAAGACTTGCTCTATAAAGGTTAATCCTTTGACCCCATGCTATACAGGAACTGACCTATCAACTCTTCTAAAACGAGTGCTGAATGGGTGTCCTCAATACTGTCACCATCGACTAGTAATTCGATATCGTCATCCATAAAACCCGGAGTAAGCCCCAAAAACTGTTCGCCCAGCAGACCGGATGTCAAAATAGACAAGCTACTCGTCTCCGGAAAATACTGATAACGCTTGTCCATTGCGATGCTGACTATCGGCACCAACTTCTCTGGGTCAAGATTGATTGCACTCACGCGGCCAACCACCACGCCACCGACTTTAACGGGAGAGCGTACCTTAAGACCACCAATATTACTAAACTTGGCGCGCAACGTATAACTGCTATCGCCCGATTTGACCTCGACGTTGGCAACATTAAACACCAAGACTAAAAAGGCTGCCAAGCCGGACAATAAAAATAGACCGACTAGAATCTCAATTTTCCTTGTCAACATAACTCATTTACCACTCTATTCAATAAATCTAAACAATAATTAACGGCGTGGAAGCTTCCTGCGTCGTCGTAAAAATTACTGGCCAAACATCATCGCAGTAAGTAAAAAATCCAACGCTAACACTGCTAAGCTCGATTGTACTACTGTCTGAGTCGTTGCACGGCTAATGCCTTCCGGGTTAGGAATAACATGGTAGCCACGATAAAGTGCAATCCATGTCACCACCACAGCAAATAAAAAGCTCTTGATAATACAGTTAACAATATCTTGTCGCCACTCAACCGACGCCTGCAATATCGACCAAAAACTGCCACTATCTATGCCTTTCCACTCCACACCAACGATGTGACCACCATAGATCCCTACAGCAGTAAACATCAGGGCTAACAATGGCAAACTGATCACGCCCGCCCAAAAACGTGGCGCTATAATTTGTCTCAGAGGGTCAATAGCCATCATTTCAAGACTCGCTAACTGCTCGGTACTCTTCATAAGGCCAAGCTCTGCCGTTAGTGCTGAACCCGCTCGGCCAGCAAACAGCAACGCAGTCACGACCGGGCCGAGCTCCCTTAATAAGCTCAACGCCACCATCGGCCCAAGGCTTTCTTCGGTGCCAAAGCCCACAAGAATATTATAGCCCTGCAGTGCCAGCACCATACCAATAAACAGGCCTGAGACTAAAATGATAACCATCGACTGCACGCCCACCACATACAGCTGTTTCATCAGCAGTGGCACGCCTTTTCTAAATCTTGGCCGATGTGCAATCGCTCCCCACAGCATAAGACCCGCTTGCCCAAGCCCTATCACTAACTCAATTGCAGACCTACCTAATCGAGCAATTTGGTTAATCAAGCTCACTGAGTAGTTCCTTCTTATAATCTTCTGCAGGGAAGTGGAATGGCACGGGGCCATCTGGCTCCCCACCAATAAATTGTTTTAATTTTGGATTATCGGCTAAACGTAGCTCTTCGGGTGTACCGTGAGCGATAATACGTTTATCTGCGAGTACATAAACGTAATCCGCAATACCGAGCACTTCCACCACGTCATGAGATACCACAACAGAAGTCAGGTTAAGCGCATCAGAAAGCTCACGAATAAGCTTAACTAATACCCCCATAGAGATCGGGTCTTGCCCAGCAAATGGTTCATCGTAAAGCACCATTTCAGGCTCTAATGCGATTGCACGAGCTAATGCTGCTCGACGCTGCATACCGCCAGAGAGCTCTGTAGGCATCATCTTCGCCGCGCCTCTAAGCCCTACGGCTTCGAGTTTCATTAATACAATGCGGCGAATAATGGCTTCGGGTAAACCAGAGTGTTCTCTTAACGCAAACGCGACATTGTCGAGTACATTCATGTCGGTAAACAGTGCGCCACTTTGAAATAACATGCTCATGCGTTTACGCAGAGTAAATAACTCGCTGCGACTGCACTTATGCACATCAATGCCGTCAAAACACACGCTGCCGCTATCTGGGGTTAACTGACCACCAATCAACTTTAATAATGTGGTTTTTCCTATCCCGCTTGGCCCCATAATCGCGGTGACTTTACCTTGAGGTATTGACAGACTCACGTCTTCAAAAATGACTCGCTCGCCGCGACTAAAAGTCATATTTCGGGTTTCAACCAATGTTTTGGAGATTTGAGTCATGCAAGCGCCCTGCATCTATTTAATGGAAACTTCCATTTTCCGTACCGGAAAGGGAGAAATTGTACGTAATTGACTAATGAGGCACAACCAAATCAAGACTATCTCGCCTCAATACTTTCATTTTTCTTCAATTACAGCGAAAATACGCGGCTATACCCAAAAATACTAAGAATCGATGTTATTTAATATTTTCATGTTAGTCGCAGGCTTAGGTGCCCTTGTTTGGAGTGCCGATAAGTTTGTTTATGGTGCAGCCGCCTTTGCTCGTAACCTTGGTTTACCACCAATGTTAATTGGTTTAACGATTGTCGCTATGGGGAGTTCAGCCCCTGAAATGTTCGTCGCGGCAACCGCATCACTCGACGGTATGACAGACACCGCCATTGGTAACGTCCTCGGCTCTAACATCGCTAACATCACTTTGATTCTAGGTATTACTGCCTTGCTAGGTGCCATTTCGGTGAGTTCACAGACACTCAAACGCGAAATCCCCATGATGTTAGTCGCTACACTGATTGTAGGCTACTTCCTTTACGATGGTTTTTTAACCCGTATCGAAGGCATTAGCTTATTGGTGCTATTTATCGCTTTAATGGGTTATCTTATTTGGCACGGTTTAAACAATAAAAACCGTGATGCCTTAGCCGAAGATGCTGAAAATGAAATCCCTGCGGATGTGCCAACACGTAAGGCTATTTTATGGCTTGTGGTTGGTATGGTATTGTTACCATTATCAGCTGACTGGATGGTGCAAGGTGCCGTTGGCATAGCAAAAGCCTACCATCTATCTGATTTAGTAATCGGATTAACCATTATTGCCGTCGGCACAAGCCTGCCTGAACTCGCCGCTTGTGTGGCAGGCGTCTTAAAAAAGGAAGACGACCTTGCGATTGGTAACATAGTTGGTTCAAACTTATTCAATATTCTAGCAGTACTTGCTATACCTGGCATCATAGCGCCAGGCGCAGTTGACGCTGCGGCGAGTACGCGCGATTTTTATATGGTGCTTGCAACGAGCAGCGCACTGGCAATACTGATCTTATTATCTGGCCGCGCTAGACAACTAAAACCCTGGCACGGCGTTGTATTACTTATTACATTTATCGCATACCAAGCATTACTCTTCCTATCTTAAGTAATGAGTGCGATACGTTAAGCAGCAATTTAAAGAGAGACCAAGAAATGGTAGATGCAAATCAACTACGCCAATGGGGCACTAAGGTCATCGATATAGAGAAGCAAGCACTCGATAATCTATATCAGTACATTGACTCTTCAGAGTTTGCCCAAGCTTGCCAACTGATCTTGCAATGCACAGGTAAAGTGGTTGTGATGGGTATGGGCAAGTCTGGCCACATAGGCAACAAGATTTCAGCTACGTTAGCCAGCACAGGCACACCTGCATTTTTCGTACACCCAGGTGAAGCCAGTCACGGTGATTTAGGCGTTTTAAGCGAAAATGACATCGTACTGGCCATTTCTAATTCGGGCGAATCGAGCGAGATTTTAACCTTAATGCCTGTCATTAAGCGCATGGGATTACCTATGATATCGGTAACGGGTAAACCTGATTCGAATATGGCAAAACTGGCCCAATTGCATCTTTGTATTGAAGTGCCAGAAGAAGCTTGTCCACTTGGACTTGCGCCAACATCGAGCACCACAGCGACGTTAGTTATGGGTGACGCCCTTGCGGTTGCACTATTACAGGCTCGCGGCTTTACTCAAGATGACTTTGCACTGTCTCATCCTGGCGGAAGTCTTGGGCGTAAATTACTATTAAAAGTCAGCGATGTGATGCACAAGGGTAATGAGTTGCCGAGTGTACAAGATGATATCTGCATTACCGACGCCCTGTACGAGATCTCTAAAAAAGGTCTGGGCATGACAGCGGTTGTCGATGATAGCAACACTTTAGTCGGGATCTTCACCGACGGCGATCTGCGCCGAGTGATTGATGCCGAGGTCAATTTAAGAACCACGCCAATTGCAGAAGTGATGACCAAAGGGTGCGTGACGATTACTGATAATGTACTTGCAGCAGAAGCATTAAAAGTCATGGATACTAAGAGTATTAATGGCCTAGTGGTGATTAACGATAAACAACAGCCAGTAGGCGCATTAAACATGCTAGATATGGTAAAGGCAGGAGTAATTTAATATGTCTAAACAAGGCTTATATGGCCCTATTAGCGATGATATTTGGCAAGCTGCTAGCAAAATCAAGCTGCTGATTTGCGATGTTGACGGCGTATTTTCTGATGGCCTGGTTTACATGAGTAACAGCGGTGAGGAACTTAAAACATTCCATACCCGTGATGGATATGGTGTGCGCTCGGTATTATCTGGCGGCATCCAAGTGGCTATTATCACAGGACGTAAATCACAAATCGTCGAAGACAGATTTACAGCCCTTGGGGTCACTCATATCTACCAAGGAGTCGATAACAAGCTTGCACCTTATAATGAGCTACTATCACTTTATAATGTTAGCCCAGAAGAGGTGGCTTACATAGGTGATGACATGGTCGACTTACCCGTTATGCAACAAGTTGGCCTTTCTGTTTGCGTGGCCGATGGTCATCCATATGTTAAACAACACGCCAAGATGACCACACATATTAAGGGCGGCCACGGCGCGTTACGTGAGCTCACTGATTTACTGCTATTAAGCCAGGATAAATTCGACTCGGCCCACGGGATGAGTATATGAACCGCGTTACCCTAGCGATTATCCTCTTTTTTGGTACTGCACTTTTGCTATATTGGCAAGTTCAGTCGAAAAAAAGCGAACAAGAGCTAAATATCGATATGAGTCAGCGACCAGACTATATTATCGATGATCTACGCAGCATCGAATATAACGAGTTAGGGTTAATCAACAGCGAAGTAACCGCTAAACACATGGAACACTTTGATAGCGTCAATATGACCTATTTTACTGAGCCTGTTTATCTGATTTACCCCGATGACGGTCAAGCCCAATGGCGGCTTCAAGGCGCTAAAGGCAGTCTCAATAATATGACCAGTAAGGTAACCTTAGAAAACAATGTTATTATCGACTCTATTAGTCCAGAAGAGCCGATTCAGACCCTAAGCACAAATTATCTTGAGCTTGATCTGAATACCATGATCATGACCTCAGATGAAATGATCCACGTCACTGGCAACGAATTTGTCATTCAAGGCTTAGGCTTATATGCCGACCTGAATGCCCAGAGTGTAAAGCTAGTCAGCCAAGTAGAAGGGATCTACGAAGCTAAGTAACACTCCTATAATTGAACACTTTTACACTCAGCTAAAGCGACAGGCTTTAGCTGAGTAGAAGGACACTATGAAATACAATCAATCTATCCTTGCGGGCCTATTTTGCCTGCTCAGTTTTAGCACTGTCGCTAAAGTCGATGATCTGCAGCAAGAAGTAAAAATCGCCGCTGCAAGCCAAGAGGCTGACATTAAAAACAATCAAGTTATCTTTTTTGGGCCAGTCGAGGTTACTCAGGGGTCAATTAAGATGAATGCTGATGAGCTACGAGTCTTTTCAAAAGAAGATAAGAGCGGCAAAACACTGGTAGCGACAGGTAACCCGGCGACTTACACCCAAATGATGGAAGATGGCCGTCCAGCAACAGCCAGCGCCAAAGAGATCCGTTACGAGCTAGCGACGCGCACACTGACCTTAGTCGGCGAAGCGACACTAGAGCAAGATGGTAGCCAAGTCACGGGTAACCGCATCAAATATAACATCAGTTTACAGCAGCTTATTGCAGAAAGTACCGGTAAGGGCGACGACAGAGTTATCACCATCATTCAGCCTGAAACCTATCAAGAAGAAAAGCCTGAAACGCCAGTTAATAAGCAGGAACAGCAATGAGCCAGATCACCTTAAAAGCGGTCAACCTTGCTAAGAGCTATAAGAATCGCGCCGTTGTGCAAGATGTCAGTTTAACCGTAAAAACAGGACAAATTGTCGGCTTACTTGGCCCGAATGGCGCAGGTAAAACGACCACTTTCTACATGGTTGTTGGCCTAGTACAGAGTGACAAAGGTAAGATCTTTATCGATGATGACGATCTAACACTCGATCCAATGCATTTACGCGCCCGCAAAGGTATCGGCTACTTACCTCAAGAAGCCAGTATTTTTAGAAAATTATCGGTGCGCGACAACATTATGGCTGTTTTGCAAATTCGCGATGATATCAATAACGAGCAACGTGAAGAGCAATTAGAGCATCTGTTAGAAGAGTTTCACATTACCCACATCCGCGACAGCCAAGGTATGGCGCTGTCAGGGGGGGAGCGTCGCCGAGTTGAGATTGCCAGAGCACTCGCGGCCAACCCTAAGTTCATTTTATTAGACGAGCCGTTTGCAGGTGTTGATCCGATCTCAGTTATCGATATTAAAAAAATCATTGAGCAGCTTAAAAGCCGCGGCTTAGGTGTATTAATTACTGACCACAATGTTCGTGAAACATTAGACGTTTGTGAGCATGCCTATATCGTAAGTCACGGAAATCTCATTGCCGAAGGCACGCCTGCTGAAATCTTGGACAACCAACAGGTTCGTGCGGTGTACTTAGGTGAACAATTCAGGCTATAGTTAATTCACAGTATGGAAGCTAATAAACTCAATATGGAATTCTTTCCAATAAAAATCAAACTATTGAGTTTTAGAGCTACCTTCGCCAATTCAGCGAGCTTAAACGTTTAACTACAGTGTAGGGAATAGCGGTACGATGAAAGCGTCACTCCAGCTCAAAATGGGTCAACAGCTCACCATGACTCCACAGTTACAACAGGCGATCCGTCTGTTACAACTGTCTTCTTTAGAGTTACAACAAGAGATCCAACAAGCATTAGATTCTAATCCGTTACTAGAGTTAGATGAAGAGCAATCAGATGGCGACATGGACAACAGTGACGATCCATCTTCAAGTGATTCTAATGACCTAGATCTAGATAGCGCCAGCGTTGAAACCTCCGATGCCATGACTCAAGACTCTATGCCAGATGAACTGCCAATGGACACGACTTGGGATGAAGTCTATACCGTTTCTTCTAATTCAAGCTCAGGCGTGAGTCGTGAAGACGATATGCCATTTCAAGGCGAGACGAGTGAAGGATTATATGAGCATCTCGAGTGGCAAAAAAATCTGACTCCATTTTCAGAGAATGATCTCGCTATCGCCACCGCTATTATCGACGCCATTGATGAGCGCGGTTACTTAACCCAAAGCTGTGATGATATTTTAGAGGCGATGGGCGATCCTGAAACCGAGCTTGATGAAGTCGAAGCCGTTTTAAAACGCATTCAACATTTTGACCCCATTGGCGTTGCAGCGCGTGATCTTAGCGAGTGTTTGCTTATCCAATTAGCCCAGTACGCCGCCGATACTCCGCATATTGATAACGCTAGACTACTGATTAAAGACTATTTAGACCTGATTGCTGGACGTGATTTTAGGCAGTTAATGCGTAAAACTAAGCTCAAAGAGGATGATCTGCGTGATGCTATCACACTGATCCAAACCCTCAACCCGAGACCAGGGCTCGCTATTGCCCGTAGTAAAGACGAATACGTGATTCCAGATGTATCTGTTAGCAAGAAAAAAGGTCGCTGGGTAGTAGAGCTTAATCCTGATTACATGCCTAAAATTAATGTTAACCAACATTATGCCTCTATGGCTCGTAGCACCAAAAATCAGGCCGATGGGCAGTTTATCCGTGGTCATTTGCAAGAAGCTAAATGGTTTATTAAAAGCCTTGAAAGCCGTAACGACACCTTGCTAAAGGTAAGTAACTGTATTGTGAAATTCCAGCAAGGATTTTTTGAATATGGCGAAGAAGCCATGAAGCCTATGGTACTAAACGATATTGCTGAAGCCGTTGAAATGCACGAATCAACCATCTCACGCGTTACCACTCAAAAGTATATGCATACCCCAAGAGGTATTTTTGAACTCAAGTATTTCTTCTCCAGCCACGTAGGAACAGATGATGGGGGGGAGTGTTCATCAACAGCAATTAGAGCATTTATTAAGAAGTTAGTCGCAGCAGAAAACCAAAAGAAACCATTGAGCGATAGCAAAATGGCGCAACTTTTGGCTGAACAAGGGATTAAAGTTGCTAGACGTACGATTGCAAAATATCGAGAAGCAATGCTGATCCCCCCCTCAAACCAACGTAAGAGTTTATAACTCAAAATTAGGCACTTGGAGGATCGATATATGCAAATCAACCTGACAGGACATCACGTCGAAATCACGGATTCATTGCGAGGTTATGTAGAAGAAAAATTTACAAAGCTTGAACGACATTTCGATCAGATCAATAATGTGCACGTTATTTTGAATGTACAGAAAATGCAGCAAATTGCCGAAGCAAAAATCCACCTAAAAAATGGCGAAGTATTTGCGACTTCGGAAAATGCGGATATGTATGCCGCAATCGACTCCCTGATAGATAAACTAGATCGTCAGGTAATTAAACACAAAGAGAAGCTAACTAAACACTAACGATGGAACTAAGTACCGTTCTGCAGCCGGAGTGCACTACCTGCGCCACTCCGAGCAGTAAGAAAAAGGTACTGGAATTAATCAGCGATATTGCCGCTGTCCAGTACCCTACCCTTTCTTCACAAGAGATTTTTGAAAGTCTGTTGGCGAGAGAAAAAATGGGTAGCACGGGTATAGGTAATGGTATAGCGATTCCTCACGGAAGGCTGTCAAATATCGAGCGTCCAGTTGCTGTCTTAGTTAAATGTGAGGTTCCAATTCCATTTGACGCTATAGATAAGCAGCCTGTCGACATTCTATTTGCCTTATTGGTGCCATCAGAACAGTGCGAGCAACATTTAGCTACGCTGTCCTTAATGGCAGAAAAACTCAATGATAAAGCCGTAGTTAAGCTGTTGAGAAAAACCAGTAATGAGTCTGAGTTATACCAAGTCATTACCCAATAATTAACTACTCAGGTCTTTACGTTATTTATTTTGTCGAAACGAAAAATAGATGATTTAAAGGCCTAAGTAATTATTACAGCAATATTATTTATTTTTTTCATCTGCTCAACCTCTTGCTTTCAACTTTAAAAAAGTTACTCTATACACATATGTAACATAGTCACAAACCCCAAACATTTAGTTTAATTTCTATCAGGTAGTCATACGATGAAACTTGTTTTAGTCTCAGGTCGCTCCGGTTCAGGCAAGTCTGTTCTATTAAGAATGCTAGAAGATCTCGGCTATTATTGTGTCGATAATCTGCCACTGCCTATGATGGGAACCTTACTCAAAGAGTTATCAGGCAATACTAAGCTTGTGGCTATCAGTGTGGATATTCGTAACCTGCCTGACAAGAAAGATGAACTGGTTAAGCATCTTACTTTTCTGCCTGATGGGGTCGAGTTACTGAGTTTCTTCCTTAACTCGAGCGATGAAGTATTGCTTAAGCGCTATAACGAGACTCGTCGGCTACACCCTTTATCTCACGATAACATTTCACTTAAAGAAGCTATCGAATTAGAAGGCCGCTTACTCGAGCCGCTCGCGAATATCGTCGATCATTACATCGACACCTCAAACTTAAACATCTACGATCTTAACGATCAGGTGCGCGAGATCTTGCTTGGCAATGTCGACAAAGAGTTGATGATCAACTTTGAGTCATTTGGATTCAAGCATGGTATGCCAACTGAAGCTGACTTTATGTTTGACGTGCGCTTTCTACCCAACCCACATTGGGAGCCAGATTTGCGCCCGATGACGGGGCTCGATAAACCCGTGCAAAATTTCTTAAATGAACGACCAATGGTGAATCTGTTTATTAAGCAGATCGAAGATTTGCTAACAACTTGGTTGCCCGATCTAGAGCGTAACAATCGCAGCTATCTCACCATTGCGATTGGCTGTACAGGTGGCCAACACCGCTCGGTTTACATAACCGAGCGCCTCGCGGCTCACTTCAAAGATGGCAAGCACAAAGTACAAGCCCGTCACCGAGAGCTCAAAAATGCCGACCATTGAACGTGAAGTCACCATCTGTAATAAGCTTGGTCTTCACGCTCGCGCCGCAACAAAACTTGTGATTCTAGCCTCTGAATTTGAAGCCGAAATCACCATCATTCAAGGTGACAAACAAGCTTCTGCGACGAGTGTACTAGGCTTATTAATGCTCGAAACCGGGATGGGTAAAACGGTTCAATTACTTGCGACAGGGGCCGATGCAAAAACGGCGCTCAATGCTATTTGCGAATTGATAGACGCTAAGTTTGACGAAGATAATTAATTAGTTATTTTCCCATTGAATATCTTCGTTATCGCACACACATTCTCTTTAGTTAAGTTATGATAAGCGCCTTTAAAACTACCCAGTGAGGGAGCCATGCCGATTGAAGTCTTAGATAATGAAACAACAGACCAACGTCTCAATCAGCTGACTCAAGCATTAGGCAATGGCATGTTTGTCCATGTTCGCAACATGTTGCAGGATATGGCCGCATCGGATATTGCTTTTATTCTCGAATCTTCACCACCTCGCACCCGCCAAGTGCTATGGCAGCTGATCGATCAAGAGCACACAGGTGAAATTCTTGACGAACTCGGTGAAGAACTTAAAGACAGCCTGATCAAACAGATGAGTCCAGAGCGGGTTGCAAAAGCAGCTGAAAGCATGGACACAGATGACTTAGCCTATATTCTTCGAAGCCTACCAGACAGCGTTTTTAATCAAGTATTGCAGTCGATGAGCAAGCAAGACCGGGTGCGTGTCGAGCAAGCGCTGTCGTACCCAGATGACACCGCTGGCAGCCTGATGAATACCGATACGGTAACCTTAAGGCCCGATGTCAATATCGATGTGATTTTGCGCTACTTAAGAATTCGTGGCGAACTGCCTGATGCCACCGACATGCTATATGTGGTCGACAAACAAGATCGTGTGTTAGGCGGTGTACGTATCGCCGACCTGCTGACCTGTGATCCAAATGCCTCGGTACGTGAAATCATGATATCGGATCTAGAAGCGATCCCAGTCGGCATGTCTGACACCGAAGCGGCGCAATTATTCGAACGTCACGACTGGGTATCAGCTCCAGTCATCGATGATGACAATAAGCTACTAGGCCGTATTACCATCGATGACGTGGTCGATGTTATTCGTGAAGATGCCGAGCATTCAATGATGGGTATGGCGGGCATGGACGACGACACGGACACCTTTGGTCCAGTGTTAAAAAGTACGTTTCGCCGCTCGCTTTGGTTAACAGTGAACTTGTTCGCTGCACTGCTTGCCGCATCGGTCAGTAACATGTTTGAAGGTACGATTGAGCAATTTGCCACTATCGCTATCTTGATGACAATTGTGCCTAGTATGGGCGGGGTTGCCGGTAACCAAACGCTCGCATTGGTGATCCGCGGTATTGCCTTAGGCCAGATTGGCCAAAGTAACTCACGCTGGCTTATCGGTAAAGAGTTAGCCATTGGCTTCCTCAATGGCTTGCTATGGTCTGTTCTCATTTTTGCAGCTGTATGGATATGGAAAGGCGATATCGCCTTAGGAGCCTTGATTGCTGGCGCTATGCTCATCAATATGACGGTGGCTGGTCTTGCCGGTGCCACAATTCCACTCATGCTGAAGAGAATGAACATTGATCCTGCATTAGCTGGCGGTATGGTTTTAGCCACTGTAACCGACGTGATTGGCTTATTTGCCTTCTTGGGCTTAGCGACGGTGTTCTTGCTTAATTAATTGTTTAAACTTTCAATAAAAAGGCCGCTATCGCGGCCTTTTTGCTATCTGTTGCTATTGCTTAAGCGGCGCATCAAAACCGTAGTCTGCTAGAATTGTTTGACCTGGCTGCGACAGAATATACATCGCCAGTTTCCACGCATCCGCTTGAGCATCATTGAGCACAATCAAACCATAATTAGCCCCTACACTTAAAGGCTCTGGCATCTGTACTACTTGCAGATCTTTCACCTCTTTTTGAGCTAACACTGCATTGGTGCAATATGTCAAAAACAGATCCGCGCGTTTGTTTTCCATCACCCAAGCGTAGGTATTACGCCCCTTAGGCGCTTTCGCGCTATTTTCACCGCCAGTAAGCTGCAACGCTTTGGCTTCAAGCTTAGCGGTAGCTCCAGCTTGCAAGTGGTCAGCCTTAGCAAATATTTTCCAAGCATAATCGCCCGAAGGATCAGCTTTGGGTGTTGAGGTACCTAATCGCACATTAGGATCCAGCATCGCAGCTAACAGCCCCTCACTGTTGATATTGACGCTCGGCTGCGCGAGTGCACACATCTGATTACGAGCAAACATCACCACACTTGCGCCTTTACCAGCAGCCTGTAATGCCAGCGGGTGTTTCATATTTGCAGAGGCAAACACGCCAACCTTCTCACCGTTTTCGATACCCTTTCTCAGCAGCCCTGATGGGCCATAATCAACATGCACCTTTTGCTCGCCCGCCTGCTGATAGGCACTGACAATATCATTCATGGCATTTTTTAAACTACCTGCCGCCCTCAGTTCAATAGGCGTAGCATTGGCAACAAGGGGCAACGTTAGCAGTGAAACCAAGATCCATTTTTTCATTATTGTTTCCATTATCGGCATTAGTCTTTATCTAGATGAACTTACTTTAGGCAATGAAAAAGCATCTATAACCAAATAACAATACTTGCCATTTAGTAAGTTAACTCTAGTTACTCACTCCGAGAGATCAATCACTGCCTCAGCAAACAGCCAAGACAAAAAGTCCCATCAGCTTTATATTTATGCAGCCATAACGCATTGTATACCCAGGCCACCTGAAGATGCAGGGTTCAGTGGGAATTTAATGCGCTTTAAGCAAGGCGTTGATTGCAGTTAATGGTTGTTCCCTTAGCAAGATCAATAACGCAGCAGAAAGTGCATTAAAACCCATCGAAGAAGGCTTTGCGCAAGCCCACTTCGTTGTTGCACTAGCTTAAAAGGGAGTTACCATTCCTACGCTAATACGCCTAGAATTGAACTCGCGCAAGGCCTCTGAAATGAGCATGTTCAAGTCGTTTGGGTATAGTATCGAACTTATGTTGCTCATCCCCATATTCTAGCTAGGATAAATGACACAGATAAGATAGCCAGTTGAGGGCACAAAAAAAGCCACTCAAGAGTGGCTTTTAATGCATCGCTGTAACTATTGCTGGTTACGCGTTTGGCATCGGGCTTAGAATAATCTCTACACGACGATTTTCAGCTCGGCCCAGTTTAGTTTGGTTAGAAGCGACTGGCTTTGACTCGCCCATACCATGCGAAGCTACGCGCTGAGCCGGTACTTTGCTCTGTGTTAAGTAGTTCGCCACTTCACTTGCACGTACTTGCGACAATCTTAAGTTATAAGATTCGGCGCCCGAACTGTCGGTATGGCCCATTACATTTAACTTAGTTTCGTCATATTCAAGCGCCACCAACACCACGCTGTTTAGTACTTGCTGAGCACGTTGACTTAAGTCTGTTTGATCTACACCAAACGTCACATCATTTGGCATATTAAGGATAATATTATCGCCACTTCGAGTTACGCTCACGCCAGAAGATTGTAGTTTTTTACGCAGTTCAGCTTCCTGCACATCCATATAATAACCAATACCGCCACCTAATGCCGCACCAGATGCAGCACCAATCAAAGCGCCTTTACCGCGATCATTTTTACTTGAAGATGCTACACCAATCGCCGCACCAGCAATCGCACCGATCAAAGCGCCATTCGTCGCCTTAGCATTTTGAGATTCATTGGAATAAGGATTGGTTGTTTGGCAACCTGACACCATCATGGCAGCAATAAGGCCACCAGCAAGATAAGAACTACATTTTACGCTCATTTTTACCACTCCAAACCGCTTCTGCTCGTCACAAAAGCAGCCACATATAAGTTGTATTTGCAAAGCAGTATATAAACCACAGCAAATTAGACAATGGACTGACTGTTAAGTGATTTAAAATTGAACAACTTATACAGTGTCAAACTCACCATAAACAGCCTGCATTATCGTATCGTTTTCCCTATTGCCTGATTTTTTAAGGGTATGATGAGCGCACCAACATAGTGCGCTAACGCACCATTTGTGAACATTTTTTTGCCATTGATATGCACCAAAATGAGAAGGCGAACACTAACCAATTGAAACATATCTAATTTAAATACACTACAGCTTTGGCACGCCTTAAGCATACTCATTATTGAGTATTCACAGACATCAAAAAATAATAATAAACACGGTTTGTGAGTAGCGACAAGGTCAAGTAACACAACCTTGCCATGGGAACTCCGTCACCACGCTCAAAGACGTCCAAACTACTGATGTTTAACATTAGAACTTAAAAAGAGAATGCCGATGGATGCTATGAACCTTAATCTAAAAGTGATCAACGAAGTCAAAAACAACGGCCGCTTATTATCGGACGTAGCTAAAGACTATGGACTGTCGACTAAAACTGTTTATCACATTATTAATGAAAATGAGCGAGGCTCAAAAACCAGTTCACTCCCCATTATGCAACAGACCAAACAGTTAGCTTTACGTATAAAGCAGCTACTCGGTCGTCACTAAATTTAACAGGCTGTACCCTGTTAAAGCAGAGGCGAGAAACACTATTTTTCGCCGCAACGAAATCAAAAGTTAACGCGCTAACTCTATATAAATAAAATACGCTTACTGTGATTTTCGCCTCTGCACCCCATCATTAATCCATTAGCAACTATTGAAAAGTTGTCAGTCGGTAACCCAGAGGTTCATTGTCATCTCTATTTAGCACCATGGTGTAATTACCCGCTTGACTGAACTGCACCACATCAGACTGATACAATAAGGTTAACGTGTCATTTTCATCTTCAAAAACCACACTGATTTCATAGTCATCTGAGGGTAGGCTAATCACACCTAGCTCGGTAAACTCTAGCCCTGTTAACTTATATTCGGCTGATTCTATCGTCTCGCTTTGTCGCACAAAATAGATCATCAAATCGTCAAAATCCGGTACCAAATTGGCCAAGCTGATCTGGTGTTCAAATGCTCTTGGACGATGGTCGTGACTGATAGTCATACCGTTAGTTTCTCCCAGTTCATCTTCATACAATAAAATGGACTTACTTTCATCTTGATTGAAAGTAACCAATAAATTATTTGCTAGCACTGCGTTAGTTGTACTGTCTACAACAGTGACGCCATAGTCGTTGTAGCCAATGTCTTTAAACTCTGTCAGTTGATTTTTATTCAGTTCATAAAGGTATTGCGACTCATCATTACTCACAATCTGTGCATTAATTTTGTCAGTATCATTTAAGCCGTTAAACAGGCGAAACTCTGCATTAGCATCAATATTTGCGTAACTCTCAGGTGTTCCAGTAGAGTCAACATTGTCGACCGTCAGCTTGGGAATGCCAGGGCCAAAGCTATTACGAATAATCAATTTATACACAGTGTTGGCATTCAGTTCGAGTGTCGCAGTGGTATAAATTGGCACGCTTTCCCCGTTTTCAGTGAGGTAGAGAACATATTCTCCGGTATCGTACATCTGCTCAGTGGTGTGCTCTTTGTAACTGAGTGAATCAAGCATTACTGCTGAACCAAACTCCTCATCTGGTTTGGCAAAATATAGATCAAAACTGGGCTCTCCCATCGCAGCATGTGCCACCAATACCTGCATCTTACTGTAATCACCACTTTCATCGTTATTAAGCTCATCCATTTCACTACGGCTATAGCTGATATCAACAAGCTCGGGCTCACTATAATCCCCTACCAACATAAACAGATGGTTATCAGTGTTTACCAGCTCGACTGTCGACTGATAAAGGGATTGCTCATCATTTGTCGCATCAAGCCCTGTAATTTCTAACTCTACGTTCCCCGCCAGATACTCATATCTAGGCATCGAGTCTGCGTAGTCAACGTCGGAGTATGGATAGTCATCCAATACTAACCTCGTCGCAGTACTATTTGGCGAAGCATTATAATATTGGATATAACTACTGTTGCTGCTTGATTCATTATCATCAGAGCTGCAGCCTGCAACGCTCAGCAATACTAATGACAAACCTGTTCCTACCCACCGTGTGAATTCCATTTATCTTCCTTAACTAATTTGCAATAAGTGCGTTACTTATGACACTCAAAATACGTCAAGAACTGTCAGATTATGAAATGAACAGCAAGGCTTTGAATAGCTTTGTAAACTTGTGTGAGTTTTCGAAGATATGTCCGTAAAACGTCAAGATTGCCCACGTAAATGTTCAGGGCCGACATTGCAGGATTGCGTCCATAAAAAAAGCAGCTTTACTAAGCCGCTTTTTTTATGGGATAAATATCAATAGTTTTAAGCTATCAGGAGTACAAGCTAACTTGCCAATAACACTCTAAATTGATTCGCTAGCTTCTTATCATCTTGTCGGCCATATTTAATCAGTAGGTCTTCTCGGCCATCACCATTTAAATCCTCAGCCTTTAACATGCTGCCTTCAACAGGGAGTTTAAGCTCATGCTTTTGTGCGTCACGGCTAAACAGGTTCTCGCCACGCTTGCCTAAATAGACTTTCAAAGTCGACTCATCGTCAGATAATAGAAGGTCTTTTAGTCCATCACCATTAAGATCAGCAAGCTTAACCACTGGGCTACCACTCTGTCCCGAGCTCAAGCTGAAGTTAAGCTCAACCTCTTTGCTGACATTAGAGTCATCACTGAAACGGCCATTGGCATCCATCTTAAATAGATGAACATCTTGATCTATACTGCCCGACAATAATGCACCGATAATTTGCGACACGCCTATATCAAAGCCTGCAACCATCACTTCATCTTTATCATCATTATCAATATCGACAAACTCAAGACCGGTTAACGTTCCTTCAGCCCGAACTACACTACTAGGCTCTTTTAGAAAGACTAACTTTCCTTGCTTGTTTTCACCCAGATAGATTTCGTAATCATTCACCCTATCGAATACGCCACTACTCTTGGTATAACGGATCACCATATCGGTGATACCGTCATTATCAAGATCTTTAAGCTCTTCAACTTTTCGGTAAACCAGCTCACTTTGATCTAATTGCTCGCCATAGGCATCACGCTTATTCCACCAGTCAATTCCGCTGATAGCTTGGCTCACCGAAATAAACTCAACAATAGGATCAAAGCCCCGAACGCTTTGTTGCAGATTTTCAGGATCTGGGCTTTGAGCTGCGACTTGAGTATCATTTTTGGCTTGAACGTTTGCTTGAGTTGGGATGTCAATTTGAGTCTGCTTATAAACTTCTAACTCCCCCTCACCAATTTTGACGATATCGACCAAACCATCGAGGTTAATATCGCTGACATAAAGTGTAGATTGAGTATAAGTCGCGCCATCATCAAACAAACGAGACTGAGGTTTAATTGGCAGAGTTTGGCGCACAAAACCTTGTTCTGCGGCCAAGAAAAGGTGTACTTGATTAAAGTCATGGATCAAGATGTCATCGCGTTGATCGCCATTAAGATCCTCAATAAACTCACCACGACTAATAAAGTCAGGCCGATCTTTAAATGATAAAGAATCGATGTTCGCCACAGCTTCAATCTGTGGTTCTACAGCATCATCTACATTGACCAAGACGTGCAGCTTATCTTGAGAAAGAAAATATAATTGCTGTTGCTCACCAGACTGATTTTCTGTGATATCAAAACTGTGCAGACTTTGCGGTAACTCGAGCTTGAAGGCGAGCGTGTATTGCCCCTGTGCGAGTTGATAAATAGCCATCCAGCGATAGCTCAACCCATCGACGCCAAATACAACTAACTCTTTACCCGGTTGCGATAACAGATCTGCAGCGATAATGGGGTGGGTTAATTCAAAAGGCGCGTTAATGGTAGATTCTGTAAAGCTCAAAGCCGGTTCAGCTAATGTATTGAATGACAAGCTGCAGCCCAGCAGCGCCGAGGCGGTGATTAATCCTTTAAACGCTGATCCCATGTTATAGCACTCCATTTTAATCACTATCTCATCATTTTGATTCAATCACTGAAACTAGCGGTTTTACCGTCAGAGTAAAACCACTAGTTAACAGTTTGTAACATAAGAAGCCACTAATTGAGAAATTTTCTTCTTGAACGCTTTTAAAGCTCCAATAGTTAGCACCCAACCAATTAGCCATTAGCCATTAGCCATTAGCCATTAGCCATTAGCCATTAGCCATTAGCCATTAGCCATTAGCCATTAGCCTAGCAGAACACTCCCACGGCAAAACTTATAGAGCGAGTTTGTTACAGATCTCTTTCGCAATGCGTCGACTAAAAATCACCGACAGATGCAGAATAATCACAAAACGTTTATTTTCAGCAACCCGCCAAACAGAGCTTGAGCTGGGTACAATCGTAAAATCGATAGGCGTGCGATAAGAGTAGAGCTTAACCCCCTCTAATAAGATTTCAGACTCGGCAAGTTCAACAAGTAAGCGACTATTAGGCCTCAGCTGCTTAACCCCTTTGGAAGGATAAGGCAGGTAAGCCAAATAGCTGCCATTGTGAGGCGTCGATAAACTAAAGAACTGACTCACTCGCCGAGCACCGCCTAAGTGTTGTAAGTAGTAGCGTCCAACAATACCGCCCATACTAAAGCCGACTAACACTATCTCGGCGTCAACACCAAACACGGCATCGATTTGTTCGCTTAAGTTGTTTGCGGCATGCTCAATACCGTGGCGACCATCGAATGGGCTAATTGTTGGCGAAAAGCATTCATGACCCGATGCTTGTAGTCGCTTTTGCAACCAGCGCATCACATGACCCGTATTAAAAATGCCGTGCACTAACACCACTTTCATCCACTTGCTCCCTAGCTAGACTCAATGACACCGTAGCACTTCCAATGCCTATTTGTGCGTCAATTTCCTATCCGAGTCAAATCTTATCAGCCCATATACTCACACCAATTGGTATAAGTCACCAAAGCCTTACTCTCATCGCCTTAGCTTCAAGATTGAAGGTATTTATTAGTGCAATTTTGCTATCATTAGCGCGTCACCTCTGACCGTATTTCAAATGAGCCCAATATTTATGTCGGTAACTACATCGAACCCAACCGCTTTATCCGTTTCTCAAGCATTGAGCCAAGCCATTGCCAAGCGAGCTGATTTCTTGCAGCACTCTGCAGCGCAGCAAACTGATTGTTACCGTATCTTCCACGGTACGGTTGAAGGCTGTAATGGACTCAATATTGATCGTTACGGTAATGCATGGCTCATTCAAAGTTTTCACCAATCACTGACTGAAGATGAGTTAGCAGATGTGACAGAGCAGCTGATGGTGCTAGCTGAACAACCGGTGATCTATAACGATCGTTCAGATAAGAACTCTCGCGTACTGAACCCATTAACTGAGCAATTGCAAGAATTCGCAACCAGCGAACAACAGATGCAAGAGAATGGCATTCAATTTACCACCAAGCTGCGCCATGAAGGTCAAGACCCACTGCTGTTTTTAGATATGCGTATCGGCCGAGAATACGTTGCCGCAAACAGCCAAGGTAAGACGGTACTAAACCTGTTTTCTTATACTTGCGGTATCGGTACTGCGGCTGCAGTAGGTGGTGCTAAGCGCGTGGTTAACGTCGACTTTTCCTCTTTCGCCCTAGCCGCTGGCCGTAAAAATGCAGCCTTAAACCAAGCTGAGAATGTATGTGAATTTATTCAAAGTGATGCTTTTCCTGCGTTACGACAACTTGCAGGTCTTAAAGTCGGTGGCCGTCGCAACCAAAAGCTGCCAGCTTATCCAAAGCTGAGTGCAACTCAGTTCGACTTAGTATTTCTCGACCCACCAAGATATGCCAAGAGTGCATTCGGCATTGTCGATCTCATCAATGATTATCAGGGCTTATTTAAACCCGCACTATTAACCACCAAAGCTGGCGGTACTATCGTGTGCTGCAATAATGTAGCAAAGGTTGATCGTGACGAGTGGTTTAATAGCTTAGTGCGCTGTGTTGAAAAGCAAGGCCGAACAGTCACACAGCACACCTGGTTAGATTGTCATGCCGACTTCCCCTCATTTGATGGTAACCACCCATTAAAAATCGTAGCGCTGCAATTAAGCTAATACCTCTAAATCAGCTATAAACCAAACCCAAAAAGCGGCCTTAAAAGCCGCTTTTTAACCATCTATTAACCTAACCCCACTGAACCACCTATAAGTAAGCATTAACTTAAAAATAAAAACCTATCCCTCATCCCCAGTACCTTCGCTATAGAACATCCATTTAAAAGCTAGAAATAGATAAAGCAAAGCTAAAACCAATAAAAGATAAATAAAGCAAAATCATCAACATAGAGCGATAAAACCCGCAAAAATCGTTTTTTATTAATCCGTACATAAATTAAGCTTTACTTTCTATATTAAAAGCATAAAATCCGCCTCCAAAGACCAACACTCAAACTTTAATAAGTATCAATCTATAGGAGATAAAGGTGGACATTTCTGCCTGCAAACCACACAAAAACAGTACATTCGTACCTGTTGCTGGTTTATCATTTTTTGCTGTCGCATCTGGCTTCTTAATGAGCCTTATCCCATTGTCATTAGCGTCATTTGGCATGGATAACTCATTGGTGGCGTGGTTAGCGAGCATCTTCTATTTGGGTATTTTAGTTGGTACGACGTGTATTCAAACGATCGTGGCTAAAGTCGGCCATCGATTTTCGTTGATGCTGTTTTTAGCCATGCTCACCCTAACCATTGTCGCTATGCTCGTCATGCCGACACCGACAGTTTGGCTAACCGCCCGCTTTATAGCAGGTTTTGCCGTTGCTGGTGTATTTGTGGTGGTCGAATCTTGGCTATTGATGGCTGACAGCGCTAAGCAAAGAGCCAAACGCTTAGGCCTGTACATGACCTCCCTTTATGGCGGTAGTGCACTTGGTCAACTGGCGATTGGGCCTTTAGGCGTAAATGGTGCTACCCCATTTTACTGGGTAATCGGCCTATTGATGTTAGCTATCTTGCCACCTCTTTTAGTAAAAAGAGGTCAGCCAGAAAGTATGGAGCATCAGAAGATAAGCTTGCGTGAAGTCAAGAAGATCAGCCTGCCAGCGATTATTGGCTGCCTTGTATCTGGCATGCTGTTAGGTCCTATTTACGGCTTAATGCCAAGTTATATTAACGGCCAATTTGCCAGCACAGAGCGCACCGCATTCTTAATGGCCATTATTATTCTAGGTGGTATGTTAGTTCAGCCCTTAGTGAGTTACTTATCGACTAGGATAAGCAAAAGCCTATTGATGGCGCTGTTTTGCTTATTAGGTACCATAGGTATCGTCGGTATTGCTGATGGCACATCTATCACCTTTATTACTACAAGCTACTTCTTACTCGGTGCGAGCTGCTTTGCGTTATACCCAATCGCTATCACACTCGCATGTGAGTCAATGGCGATGGAAAAAATTGTCGCTGCAACAGAGTTAATGCTACTGAGCTACAGTGTCGGTTCGGTATTTGGCCCTATCATTGCTGAGCACAGCAGTAGCTCGGCGCACTCGTTGATCACCTACCTAGCGGTAGTATTAACGACTACGTCTATTTACATGCTAATTAAGAGCCTGCAAAACACCCGTAGCGGCCACACCCCAGCTATTGGCTAATACCGTAAAATGTTATAAAAAGCGCAGCGAAAGCTGCGCTTTTGCTATCCAGAATGCAGTAAAATATCCCCTCCCAACTAAAGGGCGATTTTTTAGTGAAAAACCACTAAAATACGCACTAGATGGCTATTTAAATCCGTTTATCAAAAATAGCCAGCATAAATTGTCACCTTCGATGTAGAGTACCTATCAGTGAAATGCGCCCACTTTGATCAACAACAGTGTCTATCTTGCCGCCATATTCAGCAGCCTATGTCTGCGCAAGTTGACGCAAAAACACAAGTCCTAACCCAGCTTCTTAGTGACTTTGAGGTTGAGCAATGGCACGCCCCAGTATTTGGGCCTGATAGTGGATTTCGTAATAAAGCCAAAATGGTCGTTCTGGGCGCTGCACATCAACCTATTCTAGGTATTGTTACGCCTTCGGGGGCACCTGTGAGCTTATGTGATTGCAGCCTATATCCAGATGATATGCAGCAGTTACTGCATCGCCTAGAGCTGTTTGTACGTCAGGCAGGGATCCCTCCTTATAATGTTGATAAAGCCAAAGGTGAGCTTAAGTTTATTTTACTTACCCGCAGCCAAGTCAAAGGTGAGTATCTGCTGCGTTTTGTGCTCAATTCTCATAAATCTATCGAACGTATCGAGCGTGAACTCCCTAAATTACTCGGTGAATATCCACAAATCAAAGTGGTTTCGGCTAATATTCAGCCGGTGCATATGGCGATCCTTGAAGGTGAAGAGGAGATCTTCTTAACCGAGGAAACTCGCTTAGCCGAACAGTTTAACGATGTGCCTTTGTTTATCCGTCCAAAGAGCTTCTTCCAGACTCACCCTGAGGTCGCAGCAAAACTCTATCAAACGGCAAGAGAGTGGGTTGCCGAGCTTAAGCCCAACTCTTTATGGGATCTTTTCTGTGGTGTGGGTGGTTTTGGCTTGCACTGCGCCGCCAAAGACATTGCTCTAACTGGCATTGAAATCTCAAGCGAGGCCATTGCCTGTGCCAAGATATCGGCAGAGGCTATGGGGCTAACCCAAGTCGACTTTACTGCACTGGACTCGACTGATTTTGCTCACGGGCGTGATGCAAATGACAAACCCGATGTGGTTATCGTCAATCCGCCAAGACGAGGCATTGGGCAAAGCCTATGTGACTCATTATCTATGTTTGCCCCTAAAGCTATCTTGTACTCAAGTTGTAATCCACACACTTTGGCTAAAGATTTAGCCAATATTAAGGGCTACCGAATTCAAAAAGTGCAACTGTTCGATATGTTCCCCCATACCGATCATTTCGAAGTGTTGGTGATGCTGCTAAAAGAAGCACCACTAGATAATCATCTATAAACTAATAACATATGACCCATGTCTCAAAAAATAAGATATGAGGTAAGCAAATGCGACGTGATTCAAGTAAATGCGACATATTGTCCGTGGCAGATATTAATTCGCCAATAAGAACTTTATAATAACTCCTTTATTATTAAGGATATACTTATGAGAATCAGCGCACGCAACACACTGAATGGCACTATCAAGTCAATCGATGAAGGTTCAGTAAACAACGAAGTTGTTATCGAACTAGCACCAGGTGTTGAAATCACATCTGTTGTAACTAAAAAATCTTGTGAGCAACTAGGTCTAGTTGTTGGTGGCCCGGCTTACGCTATCATCAAAGCAAGCAACGTAATGGTTGCTGTAGATTAAGCATATGTTTAATAAAAAAAGCCGCCAACACTCATGTGTAGGCGGCTTTTTTGTATCTTTTGTTTCACACTGAAATTCGTCGCGACTATCGCTAGCAGCAAGCTAACTATAAACCGACTACAAACCAAGCGAGGCACTTATCGCGCCAATAATAATTAACGACATGCCAATTAAGATCATATATTTGACTCGGGTCGCCTGCTTGTAAGCTAACAATCCCGCATACTGAATATCAATATTCTCTGAATTTTCAAAGCCTCGACTCAAGGTCCAGGTAAATAGCGTCATACGGTCAAAAGAAGACATAAAGCTGCCTTGAGATCCAAGTAATGCATCCCATTGCGCTCTGTCATGCTGCTTCAGTGCTCGGTTAAGCTCTGGTAAGCCCATAAAGGCAAGCCCCAGAAGTATAATGATAAGTCCCATTGCTAACACAGCCATAACGTCCTCCTTTGACGTAATAGTGTACTAAGATGGGATATTTTTCTAAAAATGTAAAGTGAGTGTTCAATTTATATACAACAGATACAATGTACTTTCTAACATCTAGGGCTACTTTACACTCCTAAAGCCCGCGTATTGCACTGCACCTTTAGTCTTCAGATCCTCTATTAATTGAGGTGTCTTGAGTAACCGAGGAGCTAAACTATGACTTGTACTCGGCTTTGAGCTACAGCCACAACCACCGCTCGAACCTCCACAGCAACCGCCTTTCTTTTGATGGTTAAGTGATGCCCGCCCCAGACTCGCATCCACTAAACGATTATTCAGATCCTTTGCAGCACGAATAAGCTCTCCTAGCGCCAAGGAGTTATCCGCTTTACTTACGCTAATGCCCGCATCAAGTAATTTGCCCAACATGCGCTCGCCAATATGCTGCACGATCACGATATCAGTTTTGTACTGTTGAATTAGATTTAGCATCGCCTTTTTAGCACTACAACCACCGCTCATAGCAGGGTTAACTAAACGAGCAATTAACTGCTGCTCATCATAAAAAGCGATTTCAGCGGCCTTGGTAAAGTGAGTAGCCAAACGATCTCGACTCATTGGAATTGCGATTATCATGGTAAATCCTTCTTCATGTTCTGAGGGAGTAAAAGCGCCTTTCCTTGAGTGACGGCTGTAGCAACCTTCTTGCGGGCACTCGCCAATAAATAACCGAATGTTTGCCTAGAGATCCCCATTGATGTCGCGGCATCGAGTTGGCTCATTTTCAGTACATCACCTAAATTTAATGCTTCAAATTCATCAGCTTCTAATTGAATTTTTTCAAGTTCAGTCGATGGAATGCCATTGGGTTTAAATAAGCTACATGGCACGCAGCAGGAAAGATGACGACACTTCTTGGGTCTAGGCACTGTAAGGCTCGCTACGATTAGTGGATTTCGCTTCTACTCTTGTCTGTCACCGATGAGTGACGGCTGACATTATTGGCCTACGCCAACAACCTGATTATTAGACATCTGTTGCAGGTAAACTGTGGCTAAACTCACACTCAAAAATATTCAAACAGGCTAAATAATGCTTACTTATAAAAGCGTTACCTTAACTTTTGCAGTACTGACTTGGCGTATTCCCAAGGTGCTGTTTAAAAAGTTAATCAATACGCCATCACGCAACTTTTGCGATCCAAGCAGCAGTTTAGTATGTTGATAATTGGCAAAATATAAGGTGCAAATTAAACCGTATGTCTCGAGCCGGTTTAACGCTCCCACGATCCTAATTTTCTGACCAATTGTCCGCGTTCTTCTGCGCTCATAATAAGCGCTGTCGATGTGTGCAACTAAGGCTATACCGTGATTTCTAAACTACCTAAATGGGTTGAGTATGGCGCTTTCATTCTGGCTTTTACTGCGGGCAGCGTAAACGCCATCGGTTTGCTGGGCTTTGAACATCAATCTGTATCCCACCTCTCTGGCACGGCCACTTTGGTGGGCACCCAGTTGTTAAGCTCATCACCTACAGTCCTGTTTCACCTGCTTGGAATATTAGCCAGCTTTACCCTTGGCGCAATGCTTTCTGGAGCATTTTTGTCCGGCAGCAGTGTCAAACTAGGCCGCCACTACGATACCCTGTTGCTCATTGAAGCTGGTTTCCTCCTATTTGCTATCTACTTACTGCAAGATGGCACCTATTACGGACACTATATGGCTTCAGCAGCTTGTGGTCTGCAGAACGCTCTGGCGACCACTTATAGTGGTGCCATCGTGCGTACCACACACGTTACTGGTATTTTTACAGATTTGGGTATCATGCTTGGTGGCACCTTCAAGGGTGAGAAATTCGACAAGCGAAAAGCCATACTGTTTCTGTTAATCATTGCAGGCTTTATCTCCGGTGGCACACTGGGCGCTTACCTATTTGCCAAGTTGCAGTTCTTCGCCCTACTTGCCCCAGCTGCTATCTGTATTGCACTGGCGATGAGCTACCGAGTTTATAAAATTCACACAGCGGCAAAACATTGATTTTCTACTGTGGTTTAAAACAATAAAAGCGCCAATTGGCGCTTTTATTGTTTTAAATTTCATTATTGGCTAATTGTTACTTTCTCAATAATGATCTGCTCTCTTGGCACGTCATCATGGTCGCCCTTTGAGCTGGTTTTAGCCCGACCAATCTTAGTGACCACATCCATACCTTTGGTCACTTGGCCAAACACAGCGTAACCCCAACCTGCGTTGGTCGTTGCTGTATGATCTAGAAAGCTATTATCGGCTAAGTTAATAAAAAACTGCCCTGTTGCAGAGTGCGGCGCGTCGGTACGCGCCATAGCAATGCTACCGCGCACATTTTTAAGGCCTCTATTGGCTTCATTAACGATGGCCGCTCGGGTTGGTTTTTCTTCCATTTCAGCGGTGAATCCGCCGCCCTGGATCATAAACCCTTTAATCGCACGATGAAAAATCGTGCCCTCAAAAAAACCGTCCTCACAGTACTTGATAAAGTTCTTAGCACTGACAGGTGCCTTGTCAAAATCAAGCTCTATCTCAATATCACCAAGGTTAGTGGTAAAGGTAATCATGGTCGTTTCACTCTCATCATAAAATTATCCAGCGGAAGGTAGCACTTTTAGTAAAGCTTGACTGTAAAAACATGCTCCCAGCTCTAATCGAGTTTAGTTTAGCTGTGCCTACACATTGAATTTCATATATGAGCAAGGACTCAGCTTTCATTCGCTAACATAGTAATCTTTACGAAAAAGTTAAAATAACCACTAACTAAGCACCATTAAACCTGCTGATAACATAAAGCGTCAAAATACTGTCAATACCGTTGAAAATTAACGATTTATGTCAAAAACTCAAAATACTATATGCGATATCAATCACATTATTAGCGACTTCTGAACTATAAAATCCATCAATAAATACAACATTTACCACCTAACAACCAAAAATAACAAATAAAAAATATAAGCACCTATTTTTAAATATAATTTCAAACGAGAAAAAACAATGAACAATAAGAACCAAGCAAGCTTAGCCAATGTTGAACGTAGACGCTTTTTGAAGACAACAACAGGGGTTGCCCTTGCCGCTGCGGGAACCAGCCTATTACCTGCAAGCGCTCAAGCTAGCACTGATGATTATGTAGAGACTTTCCATGGTAACGGTTCAGAACATGGCTTTTGGAACAAGGTACGTAAGGAATTTATCCTAAACAAGCGCACCACTTACATGAATATCGGTACTGCGGGTACCATGCCAAAACGTGTACTAAAAGACTATAATCATGCTAACGAGCAAATCTCTATTAACCCTTGGAACAGCAATATTCCAACCTTAGATTATGCTAAGCAGATCGCTCCTAGCTTTGGTGCTGATGAACATGAATTGGTGCTATGTCGTAATACAACCGATGGCCTATGTACAATAATTAATGGCTTACAGTTTGAATACGGCGATATCATTTTAACCACCAACCATGAGCACCACGGCGTTACAACACCACTTAAACATGTGGCACAACGCTATGGCGCAGAAGTTATTGAACTCGCACTACCAGTGTATACACCAAACAATGAAGTAAGCGTTGATGACTTTGTGAAGGTGTTTAGCGACGCTGTAAACCTTTATGGCAACCGAGTGCGTTTAATGGTGTTCTCACATGTCACCTTCACCACAGGTACCACTTTACCTGCTAAGCAAATCTGTAAAAAAGTCGCCATTCCAAACGGTATTGTCACCTTAATCGACGGCGCCCATACCCCTGGTATGTTTAACCTAGATTTCCACGATATTGATTGTGATTTTTACTCAGGTGCAGGCCATAAGTGGCAGTGCGGCCCTGGCGCAACCGGTTTCCTATATGTACGTGATAACGCCAATCGTCTATTTGAGTTTTGGAGTGATCGCGAAACACCACTATGGTTCATCAATACCTCTTCATCTGCAGCTGAAGTACAAACTAAGTTGCAATCGGTTGGTCAAGATAACTACCCAGCAAAACGTGCATTAGCAGACGCTTGCGCACTGTGGGATGAGATTGGACGCGATGCCATTGAAGAGCGCATTTTAGATTTAAGCGCGCTATGCAAAAAAGAATTAGCGAAGAAGTTCCCTAATGCGATGATCTTCGCACCTGATATTCGCAAGCTTTCAAGCGGCCTAACTACGTTTAACCCATTTGATGATCTAAACAATGGTGAACTACTGACTGAGTTCCGCGATCGTTTACATGACGAATATGGCTATATCGTTAGAACCACCTCTTTCTATCTAGACCCTAATGACGCGTTCAAGACTTACTCTTTACGTATTTCGACTCACCTTTTCCACGACAACGATGATGTTAAGGGACTGGTTAAGGCGATGAAGCAGCTCTACCGTGAAATGAAATAGAGATAAAGGCCAAGTGGGAGGCGAGTTCTCCCACTAGATTAACCCTTACTCAATAAAAACGGCCTGTCTTTTATCAAAGACAGGCCGTTTTCTGATTTAATCGCAGCGACGGGTCCTGCTCACTGACTCATTCACTGGCTTATTCAACGGGCTCGTTCAACTGACTTGCTTAATATCCCGATTTTGGATGATATCAGCTTGCTGGCTGCATAACGGCTCATTAAGTGATAGCTGATCATTAAGTAGTAGCTGAGTAAACTCAGCTGCAGGAACCGGACGACTAAACAGGTATCCCTGACCGAACTCACAATTGTGCTGTTGTAAAAACTGCGCTTGCTGTTCGTTCTCAATCCCTTCGGCAACCACTTTCAGCTTTAACGATTTAGCCATGGCCAATATCGCCGATACTAAGGATTCGTCAGATGAGCTAGTTGTCATCTTATTGATAAAGGCGCGATCAATTTTCAGCTTGGTAAATGAAAACTTTTGCAGATAACTTAACGCCGAATAACCAGTACCAAAATCATCAATAGATAAACCCACACCGAGCTGTTTTAAATAAGACAACATCTGCATCAAGGCATGACCTTGGTCGATCAATAAGCTTTCGGTCACTTCCATATCAAGCTGACTGGCAGGTAAGCCCGTCGTTCTTAATACATCCACAATCCGCGCCTGTAACTGCTCACAATAACGGAATTGCACACTCGAGAAGTTAATCGCAATCGTTATCGGGCTTATCGCCTGCCAGCTTGCCGCCTGAGTACAAGCCTCGAGTAAAACAATGTCACCGAGTCGATGGATCAACCCATTTTTTTCCGCTAAAGGAATAAAATCCTCTGGCGAAACAAAACCAAGCTCACTGTCGGTCCAGCGCATAAGCGCTTCGGCAGCAACAATCTTACGTGTGGTAAGATCTAAGATCGGTTGATAGTAGATCTCGATATCACCTTGCTGAATAGCAAGATGCAGGCGTACATTGAGTGCAAAGTTACGCTGCACATCGAGATTCATATTCTCATCGTAAAAGCTAAAGCCATTTCTGCCCATGTCTTTAACGCTGTACAGCGCGGTGTCTGCTCGTTTTAGCAGCGTCGAAGCATTACTACCATCCCTAGGGTACACCGACATACCGATACTGGTTGAGATAAAAAACTCTTGTTGTCCAATATGAAACGGGTTTTCGAACACAGATAAAATACTGCTGGCGACCAACTTAGCGGAGTCTTGATGCTGTATGTCTGGCACTATCACCAAGAACTCATCCCCCCCTAAACGAGCGACAATATCAGTGGTGCGCACAGACTTCAGTAGACGCTTACTGACTTGCTTTAATAGCTGATCGCCCGCGTGATGCCCCTCGGTATCGTTAACCTGCTTAAAGTTATCTAAGTCGATAAATAGCAGTAGAACTTGAGCCTGTTTTGCCTGAGCGGTACGAATGGCTTCTTGCAAGCGAGCCATAGCATGGGTGCGATTGGCTAAATGAGTTAATTCATCATGAGTCGCTTGATAAGCCAACTTACGTTCAGATGCCTTACGTTTAGAGATCTCCTCATGCAATTGGGTATTTTGCATTGCTAACTTATTCTGCTGCTCTGAAGATAACTCCACCTGTGTCTGTAGCACTAAGTTAGCGTTATTCACCCGCATTAAATAAATAAGTCCCATAAACACCGGCAGCGCCAGCAAAGATATAGCCGCAATAAACCAAGCCGAAGTAAAAATATCTTGTTCGCTAACAGGCTCAAACCAGGCTTCTAACCTAAAAGGGGTCGAGTACACCCTTTTTTCAAAGTAGATGAGCCCTGAGCCATGAGTAGAATAGGTGCCACTTTGGCGCTGCAACTTAGTCGCGCTTTCGGGAAGTGAATCCCATACCAAAACATCACCTACTGATGTTATCAACCTAATACAACTACCACTGTCTTTATGCTCCTGAGTCGAGAGCAATTGAATGAGCAGATCGGTATTGAAATAAGCCACCAAGATCGCAATCGGCTTGTTCTGATGGTAAATCGTCTGCAATAACTGGACACTAATACCCTTATCGTCTTTGACGATGTGGATCTTCTGGCCGATAGTTTCCATCTCTTGAATCGGCAGCTGACTAATATCAAATCCTAACTCAGGTTCGGTATCGACGATAACCGTTTCACCTAACCCGACAATAATGACTCTAGAGTAGATCAGTTGATCATCCATTTTATTCGACTGAGTAAAATTATCTATTGTCCGGTTCAGGCTAAACAAGCTTGCACCTAAGCCATACTTAAGCGACATGCCAGCAGCAAAGTTTGAGAAATAAGTGCTTACGTCTCGCTGCAGACTTAAATTTGCAATGCTCTTTTCACTGGCATCGAAGAAAAAGCTTAAGTTTTCAGTGTAATTACTCACTCTTAAATTGAGCGCGTTGTTCTGTGACTCCTTTAGACGACTCTGCCCTAGATTAGTCACAGTCAAAATTAGGATTAAATAGCCACTCAATAAAATGCCAGCAATGATGATAGCTGTTTTGCTGTTGAACCATTTGAAGTGTTTCATTTTACTTGTGATTACCAGCTGCCGTTTGCTCAAAATAGTCTTTGTAATAATGAAAAATGGTCGGATAGTATTTGTTAACTAAGCGATTATAGCTGCCGTCTGCACGGATCTGCTTTAGATACTGATTAAAGGCCTCTCGCAGCTGTGGGGAATCCTTGCGAAAGCCGATTGCCATTCTTTGATCTTCTGAAATGGGGCCGATAATCTTAATTGCGTTAGGCCACTTATCAATGGCGATCAGTGAATCTGCAACATCGAGTAATGTCGCTTCAGCTTCAATCGTCAGTAAAAATGGCACCATTTCATTAAGCTGTAACTGCTTGGTGGGTAAAATGATATTAGCCTCTGTCGCATACAGGTCATAAAGATCAGGCTCCAAACAAGACTGCTCCATCGCCAAAATATCTCGATCTTTAAGCAAGCCTTTAACCATGCGAATATCGCCCAAAACCAAGCCGCTGGGTTTTATTGGCGTAAGGTCAGATTCAGTGCGCGCAACCAGCCATACTGCAGATGGAAAGTAGTCATCTGAAAAATCGACAACTTGCTTGCGCCAATCTAAGGTGGTCAAGCCATTAGCGATCACATCGCCAACTATCGGCATCGGCTCGCCATAAACAATTTGCTTATCAACATACAGGGCATTGCGACCCGTAAGCTTACCAAGCACCGTTGTCCATTGCGCAGGCACAAATTGATATTCAAGCCCCAGATGCTCCGCAAAGTTTTGCATCAGCTCAATATCGAGTCCGCTATGGCTAATCTTGTTACCTTCTTCATATTGAGAAACAAAATTAGCATAGGGCACGCCCACGTGTCGCAGCACCCCTTCTGCTTTTATCTCGGCTAAATCCCTTGCCATGACTTGAGACGTGAATACACCCAAAAAAATGAACATTACCAGCAGGCCTTTGTTCAAAGTAGAAGTAAACCTTGATTTCACTTGAAACCTCATAGTAAATATCTCTCGACTTAAGGAATATTTAGGTAGAATTTTGAGCGTGGAGTATACCGATCGCCGCTAGAAATTCCACGACCTAGCCAGCAATTTTAGCAATCATGCTAAGATTACCTCACTTAGCATGACAAATGACGAAATAAATATATTAAAACAATTATATACACACTAATTAGCAACGTATCAATTACAAAAAACAGCGTAAAAACGTGTCAAAAAAATGGCTAGTGACAACAAAAACACAATTAGAAACCAGCAATAAAAAAGCCAGCTAAGCTGACTTATTTATTGGTTATTTTTTAAAGAAATCAACAACGAGATCTTTAGCTTTAAACTAAGCTTGTCGTTAAGCTTTTCAGTAGTGTAAAAGCGCTTGCCATATGCTCTTTCGCGACCACAAATCCTTGTAACTCGCCGTTAGTATTAAATGCCTTAACACTGCAGCCATTGGCATCAACATCTAGCTGCCATCGACTCACATCTTTTACGGCATTGCCGCTAAGTTGAATTGGGTAATGCGGCGTTTTAACCTTGACCAACATAGCAGGCAATACCAACGGTGTAGCCTGTCCTAATAATGTTTTTGCCAGCGCGTTAGCGCTCAATAACGCTGGCTGTAAGTAGGCTAATACTTGGCCATTAATTTCAGCGCAGTCACCGATTGCAAACACATCGCTCGCAGATGTTTGCAGGTAGTCATCCACAACAATACCGCGATTCAATGCTAGGCCGGCTTGCTTGGCTAATTGAGTGTTGGGTTTTAAGCCGGCGGCGCACAGTACATGATCGACTCTAAAAGTGTCACCGCTTGCTAATTCGACTTGCAGCTCCCCACCATAATTAAGATCAAGAGTATGATTAAGGCTAGGAGTATTAATCTCACTGTTCTCGATTATTGCGCTATTAGCGCAATAATCGATGCGGCTAACCGTATTACTAAGCACAAGCTGCACGCCCAACGGCTGCATCTGCTTAGCGAGCTGATTGGCAATATACTCAGGTAATAAATTTGCCATCAGTTGATCGCAAGCATCCACTGTGATCACTTGTTTACCCGCACTCGCAAGATCCATCGACAACTCGACTCCGATCAACCCCGCACCAATCACTAAGATCCGCTCCGCTTGATGCAGCTCTTGCTGACAAGCTTGAAACTCTTGCAAACTATTTAGCGTCAGCACGCGATCGACAGCGCTACCAGACATTGGCGGGATAACTGTGCTTGCGCCAGTTGCGAGCACCAGTTTTGCATAGTGATACGCTTTCCCGGCAGCGCAGATCTGCTGCAGACTCGGAACAATCTCTTCCACATACGTGTTGGCATGTAACTCAAAATTCAGTTCTATGGCTAACTCTGATCCTGCGATTCGCACCAGATCACTCGCTAGCTGCTGCTTTGAAAACACATGGCTCAAGTCTGGTTTGTTGTAATCATCACCCTTGTCAGCAGTAAAAACGTGAATCGCAGTGATGGGATCGCTACGCCTAATCGCCCTGATCAGTTGGTAAGCAGCAAAGCCACTGCCAATAATGATAATCGGTGCATCATGTTGGTCCTTCATCACACTAAGCCTCTGCTATTGCTTGGAATACGCCTTTACCAATCCCGCAATCGGGGCAGAGAAAGTCTTCAGCAACATCGGCCCATGTCGTGCCTGGCTGTACCCCCTGGTTAGGCTCGCCAATTGCGGGATCATAAACCCAGTTACACACTGTGCAGAGCATGCGTTGTTCGCTGGTGTCACTAGCGCTAACGGCCGCTGGAGCACTTGGAGTGAAACATTCTACAGCCAAATCACCTTGGGGTTGTTCACGGTTAACAATGTTTTGCTTTAATGGTTCAGATAGATCTTTAAGCGCCCATTGCTTAGCAATATGTCTGCCGTAATCACGACATTCGCGCATCGCTTTACCGTCTGGTCGCCATTTAGTTTTCATGCCATACGTGGTTTCAAAGCCCGCATCGGTTAAGCGAGTATGAATGCGATCCACAGCGCCTCCATTCCAACCAAAGCTACCAAACGCGCCGGCTTTTTTATTTTTAAAACGTAGGCCGGTGATCTCTTCAAGCATGCCAGCCACTTTTGGCATCATCACGTTATTCATGGTTGATGAGCCCACCAAGATCCCTTTCGATCTAAAGATACTGGCCAGTATGTCATTCTTATCTTGGCGCGACACATTAAATACTTTAACCGTCACACCGGGGTCAACATCATGGATCCCTTGCGCGATCGCATCGGCCATCATACGGGTGTTATTTGACATAGAATCGTAAAACAGGGTAATGCGATCTTCTTGGTAATCATTCGCCCACTCAAGATACTGATGAATGATCTGAGTCGGATTATCACGCCATACAATGCCGTGAGAGGTTGCGATCATATCCACTGGCACATTAAAGCTCAGCACTTCATGAATTTTCGCGGTGACTAGGCTGCTAAAAGGGGTCAAAATATTAGAGTAATAACGTAAACATTGATCCATCAACTCAGTTTGATCCACTTCATCGTTAAACAGGTGCTCATCACAATAGTGCTGGCCAAAGGCATCATTGCTATACAGCACAGCATCGCCAGTTTGGTAGGTCATCATACTGTCTGGCCAATGCAGCATTGGTGCTTCGATAAAGATCAGCTGCTTGCCATTACCAATATCTAAGGTGTCACCGGTTTTCACCACATTAAAGTTCCACTCAGGGTGATGATGATGACCCACTATCGAATCAACCGCATTCTCGGTACAGTAAATCGGCGTGTTAGGAATTTTTGCCATCAATGCAACCAGTGCACCTGAATGATCTTCTTCAGCATGGTTAATAACAATATAATCAATCTGATGTAGATCGATCTCCATCTCTAGGTTTTGAATAAACTGCTGGCTAAATCTGTGGTCAACGGTATCGATCAATACCGTCTTTTGCTCGCGAATAAGATAACTGTTGTAGCTCGTACCTTTAGTCATCTTAAATTCAGTACCGTGGAAATCTTGTACTTCCCAGTCGCGCTGGCCTACCCAATGGATATTGTTCTTTACATGGATTGTCATATGCTCACCTATTACTCAATTCAACTAGTGCGTTTACACTAAACTTGGCTGAGTAATAGCAGCTAACGTGCCAATCTTTTACTGCATTGATTTATCTAGACTTTTAACTATAAACCCAAAACAACAATGTCTTTTTGATAATAAACTTTATTGTCAAAATGACCACCTAGTGTCAATAAGACATTTCATTCCATAGCCTTAATCATTGTATTTAGCGTCATAACACCCATCTGGGTTTTATCTACTTTTAGGACAAAATATTGCTTAATGCGGTTCAAATGAAACCCATTTATTAACAATTTTAAATATTTGAATATACGAATGAATGCACTGAAATAAGCGCTTTGGGAGGATGTGCTACAGAGAAAGAGTACTCTAAGCAGAAGTGCTTTCAGTTAGTAATAAAAAGCCCCGCAGCAATTGCAGGGCTAATATGGTAAAGCTTTAATGGTAGAACTTAAGCTAGCGCCTTAATAGTAGCCCTATGCTTTTAGCCGATTACAGGTGCATCTTATTAATTAAAGCGGCACGCGCATCGAAGTCTTCTTTATGACAGCTTGAGCAGCTGTCTTTAGAGGTATTCCAAGGTTGGACATACTTACCGTCTTTCGAGAAATTCTCTGGGCTATCGGCAGGATAGTCTAAGTTAATTCTGAAAAAGTGCTTATCTTTTGGCATATGACAACTTTCGCACTTGGCCACAAAGCTATGTATTTCAAGCTCAGGAGTAAATGGCTTGTCGTAGTGACAATCGATACACTCTCTCACCATGGCATTTTCATGGCCAGGTTGATCGCTATTGATTTTAGACTGATGTGGGTTATGACAAGTATGACACGCCATATCATGCTTCTTACCGGTGATTTCACCCGTATCAGCATCCATACCTAATAGTGCATCACCCGCTACTCGACCACCGATATCATAAGGAATTGTACGCCCACCTATGTTATCGCCACCAAAGTCTTGGTTATGCTCACTGATAAAGGTCGGGAACTTACGATTAGTTTTTTTACTGTGGCACTCAGCACAGGTAATGGCTTTGCCAAACGCCATATCCGCTTGTTGCAAATCAGAGCTATAACGGCCTTTTGCAATACGGTCGATATCATCAGCAGATTGAGTCTTAATATGCTTATCGCCTGCCCCGTGACAAGCTTCACACTGAATACCCGTCATCTCAAAAGTTCCCTCGATACCAACGAGTCCATCTTGATGATTAGGGTTTAATGGTGAATCAGGCGTATAGTCTTTCCAACCTGTTGTATGACAGTGACCACAATCAAATGAATGGGAATCTGGCTCTCCACCTGGCGCGTATCCCGAAATATGATCAATGCTAAAATCCTCACCATTTTCAGGCAGAATTGCTCGCACACCGGTACCAGATAGAATGTAACCATTTTTATCTAAGTACATAGCTGTACGATAGTAACCACCAATAACATAGCTGACTTCATCCCAACTATTGGGTGTTCCTGCACTGTTATCTGCGCCATATAACAACTCAACCGAACCTTCTAGTGAAGAGAATGGGAACTGCGGTGCCTCGCCATTTTCTACCTTACTTAACTTAAAGTTATGACCCGTTTCTAGGAACGTTGCTTTATCTGTGTGGCAAGTCAAGCACGTTTGCGTACCAACAAAGCTGCCAGTTTCGGTCCCCTCAGACACCTTAATCGTCACAGTTGAATTATCTGTCGCGCCTTGAGGATCGGCAACCGTGTAGCTAAACACCACTGTGCCCGGCTGATCTGGAGTAAACAATAACTGATTATCCTGAATCACGCCTGCACCACTACCTTCGGTAAGCTCAACCACTGTCAGTGTTAGTGCATCACCATCAGGATCGCTGTCATTAGCGATAGCATCGACCATGACAGGCGTGCCCACTATTGCGGTAGCTGATGTAGGTTGTGCAATCGGAGCGTTGTTGTCGCTTGGAGGAGGTGTTACGACATCATCATTGTCCGAGCCACAGCCCACCAATACGGTAATCATACTCGCGAGTAAGAGTTTTTTATATGAAACGTTTATATTGTTCATCATGATATTCCCTGCAAAAATCATCTTCTCTTTATATGTAAGTTTTTACATAATTTTTTATATTTGCCTTACACAACAGCGGTAAGCCTTTAATAAAATATGGCAACTCACATACGTATAAAAATTCATCACCACTTTTTCAAAGGGGCAAAAAACGGCTCATCAGATGAATTGATATGCTTAGAAAAGCTATTATTGGTCTTGTTATTAGTGAGTTCTATATTCTACAAAATAGAAAGTAGTCAATTACCACTTAAGTAGTAATGGACTTATCATCCCAAAAATGGTGATTTTCGTACCGAGCAATAACTATGTGAACTTGAGGGCTTTTAATTATGAGGCTACTGACTTACTAGCAAGTGCGATACTAGAGAAGTTAGCTTAAGCAGCTGAACACTCTTTAAACTGAGACGGTGTAAGCTGAGTATGGCGTTTAAAAAATTTCACAAAATAGGTCACATCATCAAACCCTAATTCATAAGCGATCTCTTGGATCTTATCGCGACCAATAATAAGCCGACGTTTGATCTCAAGAATGGTATGAGCATCAATCAGCTGCTTTACTGTTTGACCGCTAGCTTGCTTACATAATTGATTTAGCGATTTATAAGAGATGTGCAACATCTCGGCATATTCAGATGCGTCGCGGGTATGGACGGTATGACTTTCTATCAATAATAAAAACTGCTGAAAACGCAGTGCTTGCGCCTCGCTTAGATGCTCTGCTTGCGTTTTTCGTTCACAGGCTAAAGCCACTAGTAAGGACGAAAATAGCAGCTGCACTAATAACGGATTCCCCGTGTCACTCTCCTGCGCTTTATTTATCTCAAACAGCAGATTGTCACAGCTACTCACCAAGGCGGTACTCAACACCAGCAAGGGTTGCTGCGAACTGACTAGATGAGTGGGGGTAAAAAACGGAATACGGATATTGGTTAAAATAGTATTTAAAAAATCTTCGGTAATATTGATCATTTTACCTTTAGGTCGACTTTGCAGATCAAAAGCATGCACTTGGTGCTTATTCACAAAAATAAAGCTGCCTGGTGTAAACTCATGATATTTAAAATCAACAAAGTGGCCACCCTCACCTTCCGTAATGTAGATAAAACAGAAGTAGTTAATCCGATGCGGTTGTGATGGGCAAAAATTACACTTTGCCAGCTTGGTATAAAAGTGTTCTAGATCCAGTATTTCTACACCTGCTTTATGGATATTCGCCGCTCTAAATTCAATACTTGGGACACTTTTCATCAACTCGGCCTACTGGGTTGCCTTTGTTATAAACAACAAGGCAATAAAACGCTAATAGCTACTTTAGCGAACTATCTAGTGGCATAAGCTAATAATCAATAAATACTCCGAAAAATGTTACTTAGCTCCCAATATAAATGCTTTTACATAATAACTGGTTAATAGATTAAGTTGCCATGAGCCTAATGGCTTAAAAGTACATTTACACATGGCTAAAAACGTCTACCACCGCAGCTTCAGGCTGATTTTGGTAGCGCTTAAACATCTCTACCACGGCTTCGCTCTCACCGCTAAAGCCTTTCTCTGCAAGAAACTGCTCATTGTAAAGCTTACAAGCAGAACGCTCGGGAAGATCGCAATAAAAAGTCACTATGGTGTTACCTTTGCCCATTTTAGCTGCAGCGTATAAAGCCCCTGCAACATTTAGCGCCGCGCTGCTACCGAGCACAATGCCATCATGCTCTCTCACATGACGCGCAATCGCTACTAAATCAACATCAGGTAAGGTGATCGCTTTATCGATCTTCGCCTGATTAAAGTTTTCCACCAAACGCATAATGCCGATCCCTTCGGTAAAAGAACTGCCACTAGAGGCATATTGCCCTGTTTTAAGGTAGTGATAAATGCCTGAACCATCGGGATCTACTAGCCAAGTTTGTAGCTGTGGATTTTGCTCAGATAGATAACGTGAGTTGCCAGCAATGGTGCCACCAGTGCCAGCAACAGACACTAACGCATCGATCTTGCCGTGAATTTGCTGCCAGATCTCAGGGCCTGTACGAATAAAGTGAGCCTTGCAGTTACTGGTATTTTCAAACTGATCCGCCCACCAGTAGTCATCGTGGGCTTCGCCTAGCCGCTTGGCTGTGTGATAAAAATGATCCGGATTGGCAAAAGGACACGCATCCACCAATTTAAGTTCGGCATCATAAAGCGAGATCATCTGCTCTTTCTCCCGCGCCTGGCCTTTGGGCATGACCACCAGCATCTTAAAACCTAATGCTTTGGCGACTAACGCGAGTCCTATCCCCGTGTTCCCTGCCGTACCTTCAACGATAGTCATGCCAGGCGTTAACTTGCCACTAGCAACAGCATCTTGCACCATCTGCAGGGCGGCGCGATCTTTGATAGAACCTCCGGGGTTTTGCTGCTCACACTTAAGCAAGATCTCACAGCCACTCAACTGACTCAGGCTATTAATGCGTAACAGAGCTGTATTACCGATAAGATCGGTAATCCTGTTGGAGATTAAAAGTTGGTTCTGTTCTAGACTTTGATCTTCTGCTGAGAAAGGTGACATAGCAGGCTGTCTCTTTTGGCTGCAATAACTCAATATTAGGCATTAATAGCAGTAAAGCCAAACCTATCAAATTTCCAGCAAAAGATTAAACCTATATTCCCAGCCCCGACGACACAGCTAACTGCCAACGGTTAGCAGACCATGACTCACTACACCCAAGCTAACTCACAAAGTTTAACTAAGAAGACAAAAATAAAAGGCCCCTTCTAAAACTAAGAAGAGGCCTTATTCGTGAACTCTATATGCAACAAAGTCCTACATATTTACTTTAGATTACTGGTTGAGCATAGATACTCTATTTGGCTCAAGGATCATGCGTTGAGGCGCAGAGTTACCCATTGGGCTGCTCGATAGTCGCTTACTCGGTGAGTTTGCTTGCTCTGAGTTGACGTTATTGAAGTACTCTAGGTCAATCAGCTCATACATGTTCCAGCGCGGCGCAATACCGTAGTACCAGTCATCAGTAGAGTTATTACGACCCACCTGCGACTCTTGTACATAAAAACGCTTACCAATACGACCATCAACCACTTTTAGTAAACGCCATTCGCGGTACCAGCAAGACTCGTCTTTATCCCAGCACTTCCAATCGGCAAAGCTATGCTTTAACTTGCCGTTAGTCTCAATGGCCCAAGTCATTACATTACCTGAATAATTAATAAGATTTGGCGGTGTGCCTTCGGCGTCCCAAAAGCGAGTTCCAGAGTTGTCATCTCGCGTTTGGAAGCCAAAAAATACGCTCTCGGCTGCAGTGCAATCCAGACTCGTTACTGAATAGCAGTAATTCAGCTTATCACCATCCCAGGAGTCGGCTGACCACTGATTAATTGTAGTTTGCCAATATTGCTCTGTGCCTGTTAAAGCGGTTTCAACAGTAAAACTTGTCTCCGCATCTAACTGAGTCGCGAAGCCAAATAACGACGCAAGCAACTGACCATCTTTATCAGACGCTTCTGAGTAGATAGCCAAATCACCAGCACCACTATCGATAACTGAGTAAGATTGATTAAAGTCAGCAAAGACTAGTACTAAAGTGCCGTCTGTTACAGACCAATCAAACTCAGCACCAGTGTCCTTACTCACACCACTGCCACCAGCTAGAAATTCCAGCACTTCAAAGTGATTACTGTCTTTGCTTATGTCGTTATAGACCTCAAATCCCCATAAACCGGCAATATTCGTATCGACGAACTCAACACCTGCGGTTGCCGACTTACGCATCAAAGTATCAGAGGAATATTTACTCTCCCAAGTCTCCGCAGTAATAATCTCACTACCGACATCAATAGGATCCATGGTCACTTTAGTGACACTTTCTACTCGATAAGTATCTAGTGCAGATCCTGTTGTCAGGCGCGTCATACGCTCGGTTATTGGTTCATTACTCACTACAGCCTGAGTGATCCCTGCCGCGATAATCTTGTCTCTCTGCTCTTGTGAGAGTTTATCTAACGAGCTAACACTTGGGTAGCTCGCACTAGCTTGAGCCTCAGTATATGTGAGTAGAATATCTCCATCTTCAACTAGCCAAGTGAACAGGGACACTCCGCTACTAGTTGCAAGCTCACCACTGTTATCATCGGCAAACTCATAACGACTGCCGCCTCGGGCAATGAAAGTCGGTGCTACTGGAGTAGTTTGGTAATATAAAGATGGAATATCCGCGGCTTCAACTGGTGGCGTTAACTCTGGATCGGTAACAACTGTATCGATCGCTTTTTCAATCGCGCCAGGCGTCGCTTCCTCAATGGTTTCAACCAATGCATTATATTGAGCAGGATCGGCGAGTACCGAGACTAAGTCGGTCCCCTCTGCAAGTATCGCTTCATCACTATTAATTAGGATCTGTACAACAGCAGCAGCCTCAATCAAGGCATCTGGATCAATCTGACTTTCAACGAGTTCAAAGGCCTCTAAATTACTAGGCTCTTCACCGCCATTGGCAGCAACGAGAAGACTATATAATGCCGTCGATACTGCAGAGACAGAGATAGCAGGCGTATCCTCTACCGCTTGTACGCCTTGAGATGCGACTCTTTGATACTTTGGACTTGCCTGAACCTCAACAATAAGTCCGCTCAACTGAGATAATGAAGGTAAAAGCGAAGCGAGTTCCAAGCTTGATTCTGTAGCCGCGGTTAGCTTCACACTCGAGTTCAACTCAACATCATCATCAACAGCTAGATCAACGCTAAAGTTACCCGCCTCATCGGCTAAGCCTTCTACAGCCTCATCACCAACAGTCGCAGCCACTTTAGCGCCAGCATATTGCTCACCTACGACTTTACCAGCTAATTTATAGATATTTTCAATACGTTCAATATTGGTGTCAGCGGTAACTGCTGTCGTTGCGCCTTCATTATCAGTAACAGTCACTTTAAAACTGATTGGCGTATCACTCGCGACTGCTGGTGCTGTAAAAGCAACTTGCGCCGTATCGATACCTGTAAGTTCTAGCTCTGGACCGGCGGTTTGCTCCCATAAATAACTTGCGATACTGCCATCACTGTCACTCGCAGATACTGACAGCGTCGAGGCTGACTTCTCTGTCAATGGAACAAACTCGGCACTTAGCATAGGCGCGGTATTGGGGATTTCGATTGGAGCGTTGTCATCTGAGCTACCACAGCCACTTATTAAAGCACTAGAAACAAACAAGGAAACGAGACTTTTCTTCAACACGATTATTATTCCTATAATTCATGGTTATTAAAAATCACAGATTAGAAAACTGATTAAAAGAAAGAGGCTTCCATTAGCTCATCCATTATCATCACAAACCTACGACCCATTGAGGCCATATAGTACAGACATACAAAGTCATTTTGTATAGAAAAGTATGCACAAATGTAAAAACAGAGTTAAAACTCAAATAACTTAGCTTCTAAATGATTTACAAAGGAAAGTGATTAAATCATCAGTGATAAATATGGTTATTCCTGACCAATATCAATGATACAAACGCTTACATAGTCATTTATGTACTTAGCGATTTAATACAAAATTGAGAGCAACCTAAGCTCGTGTACACACTTTGGTACGATAAAACCAAAGTAGCCAAACCTGCAACGAGCTAACCTTACTCGTTACACCCAGCCAAGCTCTCTAAATTTAGCTAAGGTTTACAGAAATATTGCATCTGCGACACAGTACCAATCGATAAACGGTTCCAGCCCTCACCATGGTTAAATGGTCTGCCAACCAAACTCCCCGCCTTAGCCATACGCTGCATATACAACTCGCTGCCACCATTAACGTTATAGAAGATAAAGTTAGTTTCACTTGCCATGTAGTCTAAACCAATCACTATTTATTGATTCTGAATCACAAGACCCCCTTAGAGTTCAACTTAGGTTCAGCTAGCGACCGCTAATATTCATTTTAATTTAATGCTTTTTTTAGCCTAGTGAGTGATTAACCTAAGAGAGTTTAATGAAGATCCATGACACTAATTTAGTCTACGAGAACCTCCCCAACGTAATGGTTTTACTCAATTCAGTCGCCTTTATGTGGGTTGTCACTTTAATTACTTTGGGCATATTTAGCTGGCTAGCGATGAAATTATGGCACTTACATTCCTTACCTAAGTATTTGGCCAAAGAGCGCGGTATGCGACAAGCCAAATTGGTTTTTTGGCTATGTATGTTGGGCCTAATTTGGAAACCGCTTTGGGTACTGGCGGTTATTGCCATCGTTACCGACTGGGACCGTGTACAGGAATGGATTAGAGGAACCCGCGCATGAAAGAGATAATGCTGCCGTATATTTTTATCGTCTGGTTACTGTTTAAGTTCAAAGTGATTAAGTCCAGACCCCGCAACTACTTTATCAGCGTATTTGTGGGTTGCTTAATTGCGGTGACGCTATTTTTAGCTCATCGCTTTTACTCGCCAGCAGATTTAACTAACTCCACCACGGTCAGAGCGCCCCATGCGATCCTATCACCCGCTTTCGGCCAACAAATAGCAACCGTTGCCATCGATCATAATCAGCAGGTAAAAAAGGGGGAGCTCCTATATACATTGGTCGATGACAAAGTCAGTAGCGCGATTGATGAACTCCAGGCGCGCATTAACGAGGTTGAACGCAGCATTGAGGCCACCGAAGTTAAACAAGCACAAGCAAAACGAACTTACCAACGCAAAACAGAGCTTGGTCAGCACGTTAGCGAGCGTGACTTAGAAAATGCTGAAGATAATGTTGAGATCATCAAGGCTGAGATCAAGGTGCAACATGCCCAGTTAGAGGTGCAATATGCTCAGCTACGTAAGCAAGAGTTCGAACTTAAAAGACTCGAAGTTCGTGCGCCATTTGACGGCATGGTGACCCACGTTTATATCGCCGATGGCTCACGTGTCGGAGCCATGCACCTCTGGGATACGGGTCGTAAATTTGTCGAGATGCGTATTCCCGACCAATCCTTTGCCTATATTCAACCGGGCCAGTTTGCCGAGTTTTATATTGACGCTTACCCAGGCCAAATATTCCGAGCAAGAGTTCACAGCAAGGTGGAGGCAACAGGTGAAGCTCAAGGCGATATCTTGCCCCGCGAGCAGATGGTATCTCGCCATATCAATTTAGGCTCAATGCCTGTGGGTAGAACCGTGGTACTTGAAGTGGATGATGCCACCATGGCCATGCTGCCGATTGGCGCAACAGGCTCTGCGTGGATTAGCGCTAATAAGCCATTATCTATATTAGGATTTCTCGATATTATTGGCGGTGCTACAGTGCGGCTTACTGCAGTAAAAGCCTACTTAAACCCACTATAATTCAATCATAGAAACCAAGAAGCACAGCCTAAGCTGTGCTTCTTGGTTTAATCTCATTGGCTAGCAAATTACGATCGCAGCGATGCAATAAGATGCAGAATACGAATAAATAAATTAATGATGTGCATATACAGCATGCCACCAAAATCTATCGCTTCATCTAAGCTTTCGCCACACTCACAAGCAGCCGCCCAAGTATAACCAATGTAACCGCACATGCTCAGCGCAACAATCAAATGGATCATGTCGTGACTATGGCCAAAGAGCAGTAGCCAAGTAAACTCAACAGCCACGATCCATCCGCCAATCACGCATAACACCTTGCCAAAGCTAAAAAAGAGCTGCGGCACAAGCGTTGCGGTAATGATCATTAGTAAGGTAATCCCAGCTGTATACTCGACAGCGAGCGCCACCTCTGCAGCAGTAAACCCTTGTAGGAATAGGCTCAAAGTAATACTGATGCTCAAGGTCATCAGGTTGTAGCCTAAAAAACTAATCAAGGGCACTGGATACTTGAACATAATCAAGCAGCCACCCATTAATGAGCCAAACACAACGACCAGTAAAACCCAAGGATTTATCCATTGCAGTATTTCAAGCGGAAAATACGCAACAGCAAGATAGTTAATGCTAAATCCCCAGATTAACACTAAGCCAATCACTAAATTGAATACCCGTTTGCTTACAGGCCTGTCTTCTAAAAAGACGCCTGATAAATACCGATTCATACTGACTTCTGACCTTTGCATGCCAACTACCTTTTGACTAACACCAAGCGAATGCTATAAATTTCGCGTAGCTTAACCAAGGCTGCAGCATAGCTATATAGCGACGAGTAACTTTTGCAGAATGTATCAACAAACAGCGCCTTAACTGCATAAAACACCAACAGAAATGCGCGTTTTATTCCTTAAACATCTCAAGGGAGTCAGCCAAAGCCTGTTATATTTAAACAGGGCCTTTTATCGAGATAGTAATGATCACCTGGAAACACCAAATAGACTCACTAAAACACCTGATTGATTGGGTGTGGTATCTCGATGTTTCTGCTGACGACAACATTGATGCCATGCCGCAACTGGTGCCCAATGTTAATGCCCATTATATAATTTCGCCCAGCCAGCAGCCCTATCAATACACCAGTGCTAAAGCTCAGTTTTCAGGCAGTGGCAGCTACTTGCTTACAGCCAATACTCAGACTTTGATCCTTGATGATAAACCGCCACTGACCCGTTTAGGTTTTCGCTTTACTCCCACGGCGCTGTATCAACTTAAGCAACAGCAAGCAGGAGTTATCGACCAATGTGTAAAAATAAATTGGCTGGATGGTTTACTGCCGCCTGAACGCTATCAAGCCTTAATCGTGCAAGCTGATAAAGAAACACTGCTACAGCAGGTTGAGCGAGATCTCAGCCCGCTGCTCACCATCGCAAAGCCCAATCCCACGGTAAACTTAGTTGAAAAGTCCTTACTCTTTATCGAACAAAGCAATGGCATGCTCAGCAGCGAGCATTTAGCCGAGCAGTGCTTTTGTACTAAACGCACCTTAGAGCGCGCCTACAGTAAAGTGGTTGGCTTGAGCATTAAGCAATATCAAACCATAGTGAAATTTGAGGCATTGTTTACCCATCTATACCAGCATCCGTTAAATCCGGACTGGGCCGCTTTAGCCGATCAATATGGCTTTAGCGATCAGCCACATTTGATCCGCCAGATGAAAAAGATCTTAGGCGTAACCCCTGCGGGTTACATCAGTGCCCGTGATTTGGTTATCGATGTTTATGGAGACTTTGAATAAGAAGAATAAGACGGCTGAGTAAGGCTGTGCCGCTAAAGCTGTTTGCAGAAATGGGTTTGAGCAAGCGTTAACTGAAACTTGTCGCAAATGTTCAATCGCTAGCAGATTGGCCACGCTATGATGAGCGCATATTCATTATTAAGGTCACTGCATTGTCAATTACACAGTTTAAATCGGGTCAAGCCATTCCTTTAACAGACTCATTAACCATTGAGTTAATTAAAGACAAAGATCTTAGCGATATCGTTACTATGCTCGACGATCCCAAAGTCGCTGAGTTTTTATTTTTCGCCCCCTCTCCGGTTGAAGTTTATCAGGGCTTTTTTAACCCCATCATTGACAATACCGCTGAAGCCATTAGCAAAAGTGAGTGGCCAGAGAGTATCACAGTGATTATTCGTGATCTTGATGGTCAATATATGGGAATGGCTGGCTTACCCGCGGTTATGTTTATGCAGGGTAACTTTGAAGTTGGTTATCAATTACCAGCGCATGCTTGGGGACAAGGCATTGCCACAGCGGCTTGTGGATTTTTAACTCAGCTTGCATTTACTGAGCTTGATGCACATAAAGTCACCGCAGATTGCTATCTAAGTAACGTGGGATCTTATAAAACCATGCAAAAATGTGGTTTTGTGCATGAAGGTACCCAAAAAGATTATTTCAAAATGGCGCAGGGGTTTGACGACCGCGTGCACTATGGCATCACCAAAGCACAGTTTATCGCAAAGCAGTCATAATACTCATTTTGCCTAAGACTATGGCAACGGGGCTGAGACTAGCTTGCTGTCAGTGTATTGAGCGCTATTACTGCCCTTTGGCTATCAATGGGTGCTAGAATCTATGCCTATTTTATTTTAGCCAATATAAAGGTAATGCAATGAACCCGATTCTTGCGATCTTGAAAGAACATAACGTCAGTGATGAGCAAGCTAAAGAGCTGTTTCAAACATTGACTGAAAACCCAATGATGGCGATGGCGGTTATTGGCCAGCTAGGTATTCCACCTGAAAAGCTACAACAGCTAATGGGTCTTGTGATGCAAAACCCTGCATTGATTAAAGAAGCTGTTGAAGAGCTAGGTTTAGACTTTTCTAAAGTTGAAGCGGCTAAAGCCCAGTTGCAAAAGTAAAAGCGCCTGCTCTTGCAGTAAACTGCTTGAATACTGCGACAGAAGTCATCCTAAACGCCTTGTGCAGTCTTTGCTACAAGGCGTTTTTGTTTCTACGGCTATTAGCAGTAAACATTTCTCGTATGCACTATTCATTAGTGCCATTCATAAGCATTCTAGGCAAGCGCTTGCGTCTACATCCTTATTAAACCTCAAGCTTTAATCACGCGCCATTATCTTAGGCTCGGCAAACTTTGGGATAATCAAATCATTAGGTATTAGCGGTAGCACTGCACCAATCACATCGTGGCCATCGCTAGCATCAACAAACTTCCACGTTTTACCAATATCGGTAGAGTATCCCAATAAAGCAGAGTTCCTGAATATCTTGCCTTCTGCAGTTTGTGTACTAATTGTCATCGGCAAATAAGCACAATACTCATCACCATCAATAAACATTTGAGTGGGCTCTGTAAATGTCGCTGAATCTTGACTAAAAGCGCCTGACTTCATCTTTTCGGTGAACTGCCAAATAATACGTTGATAAGCGACTCTTGCGCCTTCAAACATTATCTCTTCATCAAGAATAAAGCGCATAAAAGTATCAATATCATTATCAGTAATGCTTTGCTGAAACACCTTGGCCGCTGCGATCGCCTTTGCAACTACTAGCTCACCTTGCGGGTCATAGTACTTCTGCTCACCACTAGGCTGACCATTAATAACCGCCGTGTCCCATTTCAGCTGTCCGTTAGGCCAAAACTCTTGTAATGTGCCATTGCCTTTAGCATCAAAATTAGCTCGCTGCTCTAGTGTTCCATCCTCTGAATAAGATTCAGCGAAGCCGACTATCTGGCCATCTTTAAAGTTACGCTTAGCTCTAAGGCTGCCGTTGTCGTGGTAATCTGTAAATTCGCCCTGCTCTAGCCCTTCATCAAAAAATCCCTCTTGTGCGAGCAGACCATTTTCATGAAAACGCTTTCTTATTCCCGCAGGGTAGTGCTCGTCATAATGTAGTGTGCCATCCTCATAAAAAGTCTGCCAATGACCCACCCTATCAATTCCTAGCTCATAGCCGCGGAGCTTCAACTGGCCATTATCAAAGAAATATTCAACTAACTCAGGTTCTAGTTCGACTTTTGGCTCAACGGGGAAATCGGCTGTTTTCATAATAAAGTCTGTATTGAATGACTCGCCTTTCTCTTGTTCCTCTTCAGAAAGTGTCGCCAAAACAGGCAATAATGCTTCGATTGAACCTTGTAACTCCTGCTTAGCAAGTGCATCAAATGTCGCTGAACCGCTCGACTTTTTAACCTTAGTTTGTACTTCAGTACTTTTACCAACGTCATAATCTACTGCAACCACTACTTTGAGCTGGCTAAACTCAGTGTGGCTTTGCAGCGCTTCTTCCCCGGCTATCAAGCTCAATACATAGCAGCGCTCAAAGGTATTGCACTCAATGGGTTTACGCTTTGCTTGATCGCTGCAACCCACAAATAATAAGCTGATGAACATAAAGCCAAGAGTAATAATAGATTTAATAAAATTCATAGGGTTACAACTAACAGCGATAGATGCTGTGCATCCTAAAGTAAAAATCAACCAGGCGAAAGTACAGTATGTAAACTGAGAGGGATAGCTCGCTATAAGTGGCTAGTACGGGACTTATTGTCATATGTGTAAAACAAGGCCAACAACTTTGCAGGCCTTGCGGTGCAATAAGCTTGGGATGATTTATCATCTTTAATTCGCAAGACGTAAACCTGAGAATAAATCTAAGGCATTAAATCTAATTGGTTACCCCCTCTCCAGCGCCTTCAAACCCTGCTAACCAGGTTTTCAACAGTAGGTTTAGCGCGGGTTGTTCAGCATCTGACAACTGTTCAACTAATTTGTGTTGGATCCGCACATGGTCTTCAATGGCTTTATCTATGGTGTTAAAGCCTTTTTCAGTTAAGCCCACCGATACACTGCGGCGATCTTGTTTACTGTGCACTCGCTCTATTAAGCCTTTGGTTTCAAGCTTATCTAAACGGTTGGTCATGGCTCCCGAGGTGAGCATCATCGATAACAACAAGGCTGATGGTGTGAGATTAAACGGTTCTCCTGAGCGCCTTAATGTCGCTAAGACATCGAACTCGCCCATGGTAAGGCCGTATTGTTTATGACAAGCTGCAATCTCAGCCTCGATGTGTTTTTGCAAACGCATAATACGTCCGAAAATAGCCATAGGCAGCGTATCTAAATGCGGCTTCTCTTTGGCCCACTGTGCTATAACCTTATCGATATCTTCCATTTTTCACCTTTAATTTGCGTCAAGCAGGCACACCACTAATAAACTTAACACTCAGATACTTTACGCGAAGATACTTTATAAGAAGAGACTTTACAAAAATAAACTATCGGTCCACAATGAAATATATCTTTACATAAAGATACCTAATGCAAAGGTAGTTTATGAATGTGTTTATTGCCATGATCCCGGCATTTTTTTGGGGCACAACCTACGCCATGACGCAGCTTACTCTGCCCGACTGGCCGCCACTGCTACTAGGAGCGATTCGTGCCTTGCCTGCTGGATTAATTTTACTGGCAATTAAACCTAGCCTACCGAATAGAGCTGACTGGCCAATTTTAGTTAAACTCGGTGCCATCAATATTGCCATCTTCTTCAGCCTCATTTTTGTAATGGCTTTGACACTGCCCTCAGCATTATCAGGTGTAGGTATGGTTTCGGTGCCCGTATTTGCCATGCTATTTCATTGGCTGATTAATAAAAAACGCCCTAATCTACTACAAGCTATATCCGGTCTCGTTATTGTGATCTTGGCTTGGCAGCTGTTTGACCCAAGCTCCATCAGTTTAAACCCTGTCGGGCTGTTCGCTATGTTGGCCGCAATAAGCTGCATTATTGTTGGCAGCACCATGACTAAAGAACTCGGCACACGTATTCATTGGTGGACGGTACTGACGTGGCAGCTCATTATTGGCGGCACCTTGCTACTTTTGGTCTCAGGCATTGAGGCTTTATTCTCAGCAGATAAGTATCTAGCTATAGCCTCTGGATTTAGTCTAATGAATAGCTTTGGGATTGGCTGGATTGTGCTGCTAAACACAGTGCTCGGTTACGGCTTATACGTATGGTTATTACAGCGTATGAGTGTGGTTGACTTTACCTTTGGCAGTATTGCGAATCCAATAGCAGGGATTATCAGTGGCATTTTGTTAGTCAATGAATCTTATAACTCACATCAATATCTACTGATGGCAGGGATGATACTAGCTTCAGTTTCCCCCGCGTTAATCCAAATGCTTAGGCGACGCTTTACGCTGGCATCGACAACTAATAAGTAAGGCTGCCAAGTAATAAGGTCAGCCTTTGCCGCTGACCTTGTTACTGTTGTTTTTGTTATCGCTCTTATTGTTATAGCTGTTTTTGCAAAAAAGCATGATCTATTGCACATTTCCCCCCGTCTTGCTTGCGCCCCACCAGCAGCTGCGTACAATCCGCGCCAACAATTTATTGTGCTGTATATCGCTGGAAATTTGGTCCAGAAGTCTCTACCACAAGACCTAATCTTGTGACTACAGCCCAATCACCGTCCGTTGCCAAACACTTGGCAGCCCAGTGGTATCTGCCAATAAATTTATTGAATTTCTAATGTAAGAAGAATACGTGAGCGCTGCATAGAGCCTCATGTATGAAGAACGCATTAATAACGCATCAATAAAATAAGGCATCACTGTGGCGATCTCTAGCTTACTTCTACGTACGGGGCAGTCCCGTTTTATGGAATCGACGTTCCAACTTTCAAAGCGCAATGCCAATGTTGGCACCGAGCTCTACGCCGGTTTTATCACCTTTTTAGCCATGAGTTATATTTTGGCGGTGAATCCGGCGATCTTGGGCAGCATAGAGGGAATGGATAAAGGCGCGATCTTTACCGCCACCGCCTTAGCTGCCGCGTTAGCCACCTTGATAATGGGTTTTTTCGGTAACTACCCAGTCATGTTAGCGCCTGGCATGAGCATGAATAGCTTCTTTAAGGGCATGTTAGCGTCGAGCTCAGTTGGGCTAATTTGGCACGAAGCCCTGTTCGGTATTTTTCTGTCCGGCATCGTCTATCTGATCTTTTCCATGACTAAGATCCGCAAACAGATGATCGAGTCGATCCCAGAAGATCTTAAGCTCGCAATCACGGTTTCATTGGGATTATTTATCGCTTTTCTCGGCTTAAAAAATGCAGGCATTATTGTCGCCCACCCAGCCGTGCTCGTCAGTATGGGAGACATTACTCAGCCTCAAGTTGCAATAGCCTTTATCAGCCTTTTTGTCGCGGTAGGTTGTATGGTGAGAAACATCAAGCTGGCCACTTTTATCGCCTTTATCGCCTCGATTGCGCTCACTCTCATCAGTGATGCCGTGCTCGGTACTCAGTACGCGCCGATCCCCGAAACCTGGTTTAGCGCACCACCAAGCATAGAGCCCAGCTTTGGTAAGGTGTTTAATTTTGAGTTTCTAACCGCTGACAAGTTATTTGATCTGCTGTTTATCGTGATCATCTTTTTTATCGTTGATTTCTTCGATGGTTTATCGACCATTGTCGGTGTGGGTAAAGATGCAGGTATTATCGATAAAGACGGTAAAGTACCTAACGCTCGCGCCGCATTAGTGGCTGATGCTGGCGGCACCGTCATTGGCAGTGTATTAGGCACCACTTCCATTACCGCTTTTTCAGAGTCAGGCATCGCCTCGGCTCAAGGGGCGAAGACGGGGCTAGCTGCGGTTGCTACTGCGTGTTTATTCCTATTGGCACTCTTCTGTTATCCGGTATTTTCAATGTTCTCAACCGCAATTGTTGCCCCTGCGATGATTGTTGTCGGTATTTACATGGTGGGACGTTTAGGCAAAATTAATTGGGATCATAAGCCATCATGCATTGCAGCCTTCTTTACCATCATGTTCACGATTTTAAGCTTCTCACCAGCCAACGGCATGGCGATGGGCTTTATCAGCTATGCGTTCTCCATGGTAGTTGCAGGTAAAGGCCGTGAAGTGCATCCGATTATCTATGTTTTATCGATTATTTTTATCGCTTATCTGGTGATGCTCTAAGCTAACACCTGCAAGAATAGAAAGGCCTGTGCAATTAAGCTATGGCCTTTTATCCTTGCTGCAACACACTTAAATAAAAAGCACATAAATAAAAAGCACTCTAAAAAGAGTGCTTGTTATTTAGCTATAAACGCAAAAATGAAGCGTCAACCTTAGGACTTATCGCAAGTAGAGCTGTAGTGATTAAGCTCAATAAGGCCACGTAATATAATGCCGTGATAGCGGGCTTTAACCAATTGATAATCCATAGAAGGTGCAAAGTAATAAGTCACCTCTTCGCTGCCCGTTTGCTTAACCGGAATGACGCTTAACTCACCCCAAGGGGCAATATTTGTTGTCAGCGGTTCTTGTACATAATATTGATACGGCTCTATTGCATCGGATGCCTGCCTGATTAAGCGAAATTGTTGTCGCCCTTGTAGCAAAAACTCACGCATCTGAATGGCCAAGGTATCGACATCGCGGAGCGGAATATCAGTAGAGTCGTAACGCTCGATATCACCATCAATATCCACCTGAGAGCTCAGGCCATTAGCGCTAAAGCTGGCCCGCATATCTCGGGCGCGAAACCCGGTCACTTTTTGATGAAACTGGCTGGTAAGCCACTGACGGGTTAGGTTCGACCAAGCAAGCGTTGCAGTTTGATGGTATTGAGTACCAATACCTAGAATACTGGCCTCACTTTTAGTAATCACCTGCGCGGTTTGGCCTTGCCAATTCTCCGTACGATCCATCGTGCCTGTATGGATGCCACTGACGTAAATATCGTATTTAGCGTTACGGCTACACTGCTTAGGCTCTGCGGCCATTACTGCGTCTTTTGCTGCTGCATCACTAGCAAAAACATTAGTGCTAGCGACACCAAAGAGTCCGTACAGGCTTATCATGATGGCAAGATTACGACTCATGATTAAAAGACTTCGTTCACATTAAGGTAGAAGTTAGTTTCGTTCTCGCCCACACCAATATCTAGGCGTAAATTAATATTGCCTTTGATTTTAAAGCGGAAACCAGTGCCGTATGAAGTCATTAACTCTTCATTAAGATCGCTCACCTTTGATGCTACGCTACCGACTCCACCCCAAAACACCATGCCATAACGCTGAAAAATAGGTAAACGGTATTCAACTTGGCCCATCATCATCTGCTCGTCGCGGTAACGGCCTTTGATATAGCCACGCATCGCTCCTGAGCCACCGAGGTCTGGCAACATGTTCCAAGGCACATCGCCATTGGTAAAATGCCCCTGTACCTGCCAAGCGATAAGACCTGGCGCCGAACTCAGCAAAGAGGTTGAGCTCAAGTCGATATAATTTGCTAACTCAAGATTGTAAGTCGAGAACGTCGAATATTCGCTGTTTTGATACAGACCGGCATCGATTTGGAATAACCAACCTTTAGTGGCATTTAAGCGGTAATCACGCGAATCATAGATACTGGTTACCACCACTCCCGAGCTAAAATTATTTGGCAGAAGTGTATCTGAATCTACTGGCATCTCTGTTTCGACCAGCTCTAATTTTTCAGCACTGGCGTAAGTGAAATCTGCGCCCACACCTAGAAAGTAGTTATCGGTAATTTCCGTCATCCAGCGTGGTTTAAAACTATAAACTTGCTCTTCAAACTCATGGTGATTAGCGTCGATATTACCTTGTTCGATACCCTGTCCATAATAAACAGCCGCTTCGTTATGTAGCTCTAGCCCCAGCTGTAAACGCTGCTTACCACCGTTGAAAAAGGTCATATTTTCAACTTCAACACCATAAGAGTTGTTCATCGACACAAATGAGTTTAGTACTAAGGATGATGGCTGCTCATCACTCGATGCGCCGTCTGTTTTATATAAGCCCACCATCAGCAAACCCACACCAAACTTCTTCTCAGGCGTGTAATAGGCCGTAGGCAAGTAGCTCATATCGATAGGCTTACTCTGATCAAAATCACCGTCAGCACCAAACACAGACAAGATATCGTCGACCCAAGTCGGCTCCATATCTTTAGGCGTTTCAAATAAAGGTTCTACAGCGACAGCTTGATGAGATAAGGCCAGCAGGGTTAACAGCAAAATCCGTTTCATAAATACTCGAATTAATAGTGAAGAAAATAGACGTTTATAGGCGATATGCTGTGAAAGAAACGTGATGACTCTGGTCGCGATTCGCCGAGCGCGCATTCTACCACTACAGCCACATTCAACAATGACTTTTTTTGCTTAAGGATTGGTCAGCACTGAATTGGAGGTCACTTTTCTATTTCGTGATAAAAACAGCCAAACTCTCACAAAAGTAGAGCCTGGCTGCCGAGGCCGTAATAGCGGGTTTAGGCGCTTTTAGTGATCGGCTCTGGCTGTAGATACTTGGCCATATCGACCTCATTTATCTGTGCTGGTGAGAGGAATTTATTTGCGTACTCTAGGTAGATCCCACTTGAGAGGAACAGTTTAAAGATATCCATATCAAGATGCTCATCGAGTGCCATCTTATGCAAAATATCAATAGCAACGCTAAGAGGTTTAGCTTTTTTATAGGGTCTATCGGCAGCGGTTAGCGCTTCGAATATATCGGCCACCACTAAGATCCGCTCAGGAATCGATAAGTCGGCAGCGCTGAGTTTACGTGGGTAGCCCGTGCCTTTTAAGGTTTCGTGGTGAGTCGAGGCGTAGCGCGGCACTCGTGCAAGCTCGGGTGGGAACGGCAGGTTCTCTAACATCTTAATAGTACTGGTAACATGCTCATTAATCTTAAACCTGTCTTCTGCAGTCAAGGTACCGCGTGAGATTGAAAGATTATACAGCTCGCCTAAATTATATTGATATTCAGGGATCGCCATCTTAATACCAAACTTAGGGTCAAACTCTACCTTGTTGATCCGCTTGATAATATGTTCAGGTTTATCCCTTAATAACGGCTCTGTGACGGGATAAACGTCCTCGCCCTCTCGCTCACTAAGATTAAGTTCCTCAACAGGAGAGAGCCCTAGCCTATCGTCAAAGTGACGCTGCCAGCTGATTTTAGCAAGTTGTGCGAGGCGATCTTTCGCCTCTTGCTCCATAAATTCACCGCCTACATTGGCATTGGCGATAAACTCAAAATCTTCTAACAATTGCTTGCGCTTCTGTTCAAACTCACTCGTTAATTCATTAGTTGTCAGCGCCGACTGCTCACTAGGCTGTTTATCTAAGTCTTTACCTAAGTCTTTACCTAAAAGGGTCTGCTTTAAATAGTCAATTTCGGCATCACGCCACAGTACCTCAAAACGCATCCTAACCTCATGAATACGGTTATAAACCGCCTCAAGCTTAGTGCCCTTGTCGACGATATATTCAGGGGTGGTGATCTTGCCGCAATCGTGTAGCCATGCGGCAATTCTAAACTCACGCAGTTCATCATCTGAGTTAAATTTAAAGTCTTTAAAAGGCGGCAATTCAGAGTTTTCTGCAGCCTTAGCCAACATAAAGCCAAGCTCAGGTACGCGGTTACAGTGCCCTGCAGTGTAAGGCGATTTATCATCGATTGCTTGCGCGATAAGTCTGATAAAGGACTCCATCAACTCCTTTTGATTATCTTCGTGCGTCTTAATCGCTGACGACATATCCATCATAGAGTGCGCTAATTCATCTAGCTCTGTGATGTTGGACTCGACCCTTTTCACCTCATCATATCGACGATTTTTAATCTTGTCATTTTCGATAGCCAGTAATTTTATCGGGCGAATAATGGGTGATGAGAATAGCCAAGATACCGGCAAGATAATCAATAAACATACACTCGTTAGCAAAATAGAATGCATTACTTTTTCAACACTTATCGCAAGCAACTGCTCCCTAGGCACCACAATTGCGAAATACTCTTGATTTCCCGCTGAAGACTCCTTATTCGCAGCTGAAGGCTCCTTATTCCCAGCTGAAGGCTCTTCACTGCCAGATGAGCTATCACCAAAAGGCGTCACATAGACAAATTCCGTCACCCCATTTAACTCGCGACGAATTAAGTTTTTTTGGTTTTTAGGGTCATGGGCCAATTCAATAAGCGCTTCAAAAGGCACTGTACCTTGGGTCAATAAAGTCTGTTTTACTCCTTCACCAAACCACTTAGCCCGCAATGCTTTGTTTTGAGCCGGGGTGATATTAGCCAGTGCGAGGTTAATGACTTCAATAATGTTAGCTCTGTCAGTCGGCATCACAATATGCAAACCGGTATTGAGTTTTATCGGTGAGAAGTCTAGCTGCTGATGATATTGGATTTGCTCAACAAAAAACTGCTTCGCCGTGTAATGCAATATAATGCTGTTATCGAGTGCTGCAAACACCTCACCCTGCTCAACCGCATGTAATATGGCATAGGTTGAAGCCATCTCAACTATCTCTATCTGCGGATAATTTTTCCTAATCACCTCAATAATCGACCAACCAGTCGGTATCGCAACCTGCTTACCATTAAGTTGCTCGATGTGGGTGATCTCAGGTGTATCTGGCAGGGTCACTAGCGCATAAGGAAGCTCAAGAAACGGCTCACTAAACTTACCCAATAAACGCGTTTCATCGGTTTTAATCACAGAGTGCAGCATGTCTAGCTCGTGGGCTTTATAACTTTCAGTCAGCTCACTCCAGCTAAAACCATTGATATAACGCAGCTCTAAGCCGGTCATCTCGGCAACTAGATTTAACAGATCGACACTATAGCCTTGAGGCATACCAGATATGGCAAAGTCGATAGGTGCCCAGTCGGTTTCATTTGAGACCAATAATGGTTCGGTATTTTCTACCAACGCCCGCTGTTTTGCGGTCAACAGCAACTCGTTAGACTTAGGTATTTCGACACCCGTTTTTGGCACCTGGTTCGATGCAATCAACTCTCCACTTTGCTTATAGAGGTAGATTTTTTTGTCATTAACCCCTTTTTCATCTTCCCCCTGCATAACCAGATAATCTGAAAGCGAAGAAAGTGCGATATCTAAAGCCAGCACGATTCCTGAGTCCGCAAGTTTTATCGAGTAGGTTTGCCCCGGTGATTGCAGGTGCTGAAACAGATAAGGCTCAGTTTTAGAAACGCCGCCGCTGTGGGCATCAACAAACCAAGGCCTGACTCTGGCGTCATATTCACTGGGCTCTGTATGGGTGACACGCACAGTAAACTGTTCATCTAGATAGGATTGTTCTTTTTGCCGTAATTCACCTTCACCGCTGATACTAATAATCACCCAACGATCTAAATGGGATGCATTAAGCTGCTGTCTAATTATCGGATGGGCATCTAAATTGATCAGCTCATAGAAATCGCCGTTGGCCATGCCCACATAAATGCCATAAAACAGTGAGTTCATTTGCATCACATCAGCAAATGCCTGCCTAACTTCAGGATCAAAAGCGCCATCGATTACTGGCTGGTCAAAATTTGAAAGTAAGTGAGTCGTATTTATCGCGCGGTTATCGATTTGGGTAAGGTAGCTGCTGGTATTTTTAGCGGTATGATTATAGAGCTTAACGGCAGCATCTGTGGCCATGCTTTTACTAAAATAATATTGCAAGCTAATCGCAATAACAGCGGTTAAAACAGTCGCTAAGATAAAGATCCCGACCACAGTAACACGAATGGTAAATCGTTTATTACTAATCTTATCCAAGCCGCCCATAGCACCCTAACTCTGTTATTCAATCCTTGAATAAATCATTCTACAACAGGATAGCAACAAATCAACAACCTGAAATAAAAACAAGATTTTCGCTACGCCTGATAAAATGACACCTCAAACTTCAACCCGTAAACACTTAAGGCTATCGCCCTCCCAAATATAACAGAGGAAAACTCACTCCGAGTTAACGGGCCTGTATGCTAAACAAAAACCTCCTCAGCAATGACGATAAGCTGTAGTCACAAGCTAACAAACACTCAGCCTATTCCCTTAACGACTCATAGCCTAAACCTTGATCAAACACCGATAGCATGGGGCTATTAAGCCATATTATGCTAAAATAGCCGATCAGCTTTATGAATGTGCAGCAACTCTCATTTGTGTAACTGAAAGTAGTGAGCCTACCGTGATTAACTTATGGGGAAACAAGATATGAAAAAGCTAAATGCTGAAGAACGTAAAGCCCGAGACAACGCACGTTTTGCCCAACGAGTGGATGAGCGTCGGGTCAATGGCGAAGATGTTGTTGCTTATGCACTTGCCAATAAAAAGGCCTTCAAGTTTCTGACTAAAGCAGAAAGATATAGCCTTAAAGAAAGACAGGCTGAAGTGCTAGAAGAAGCCAAGACTAAAGCTAAGCAGCAGCTTGAGCTAAAAGAGCAACAAGAAATGGATAAGATTGAAGCGGAATTTAGTGAAGACTAAAGCGCAATAAACAGCCATAACGGATTATGGCTGTTCTATCCCTCATGTGAATCATCCCCCCCCCTTCGCCTAGTTAGACTGGTCATAACCTGAAGCGTGATAGCCGTAAATAAACCGACGCTATCAATCTAATGACTACCCAATTTATGCATTTATATTTCATCGAAAAACACAGCCACATTTTATATTTGGTGATAATATCCGGCGGTTATTGCATAGGCTTAAAACTCAGTTGATTTAGCCATGCTCAATACTCTTATCACAAGGAATAATAATGCTAGCTGTAAATGAATATTTTGAAGGTCAGGTTAAGTCTATTTCTTTTGATGGGGCAGACAAACCTGCATCTGTTGGTGTTATGGAAGTTGGCGACTATGAGTTTGGTACTGCGGCGCCAGAAGTTATGCACGTTATTTCAGGCGCGTTAACGGTAATGCTTCCAGGCCAAACTCAGTGGCAAACCTTTAACCCTGGTGAACAGTTTGCTGTTATCGGTGATGCAAAGTTTCAAGTCAAGGTAGCGACGCAAACCGCTTACCTTTGTGTCTACGGCTAACTAGCACTTAAGAGCCTCAGCCGTAAAACAAACAAACCATCCACTGTCGATGCCATTTAGCGTAAACCGTGGATGGTTTTATATTTTTATAATTGTACCCACTGCACCAATTCACCAGCAGTTTTTAGTCCGTATTGCCTTTTAATTAGCTTACCTGATGCATCAAATAATAACAGTTCCGCAGAATCAGCGCGGTGCTTAGCAATCAGCACGTCGCCCTCAGGCGTGCCTGTTGTCGCAATAAGAAAGTACGCTTTATCACCAAGATAATCACGCGCTTCATTCATTTGCTCAGTCTGGCTATTGCTCATTGCAAGACCATTATCATAGACAAACACAATCGCAGGTTTACCTGTGCCAATCTCTTCATGAGTGGCTTTAAAACCTTTAGGCATCACCATAACTAGCAGAGCAAACAATACCACTATGGAAGCGATTACCCCCAAAGCAATCCAAGGCTTACGACGAGTCGAGTTTGTTTTGTGTGTATCCAAGGTACAAATCCTTCTTTTAACGATTGAAATACAAAATAAAGTCACCCATTGTAATCAACTAACCTGAGGCGGATCTTAAAATTTGCAGATAGCTTTGCAGGGAAAAATCTGGGTTTCATGCGCTGCTTGGTAAGCCGGCTATTTTACTACAATGACTGATTAACCTTACAGTTTTGAAACTGACTCGCAATACAGCGTTGACTGTTAATCTGTGCTTGCTGTAATTGCTGCTCATTGAGTTTAGCCATCATCTGTTTAAGCCGCTGCTTAGCAAGATCGTTACCTTGAAAGCTCGCCGCATCTAACCAGACATAAACCTGTACTAAATCAGACTCGCCATTAATACCGTTATACTCCAGAGTCGCCAAATCGACTTGCGCCTCTGGTGAGCCATGGGTCGCCGCTTGCCATAACCATTGTTTCGCTTTTAACGTATCGACTGCTCCCAACCTGCCCTCGATATAAACCATACCGAGCTGATGCATAGCAAGAATATAACCACGTTCAGCACTGAGTCGATACCAATCGACAGCTTGCTGTGGATTAGCGTATTCATCCAGATAGAGATTACCAAGCACAAATGGCGCTTCGCTGTGGCCATTGCCGCTACTTAGCTTGAGCCAACGCTCTGCAATAGTGAGATTTTTATCGCCACCATTGCCCTCTATATTCATCAGACCCAGCATAAACTGCGCCTCGGCTTGATATCTAGGCTGTTGCTGACTCTGTTGCTGATATTGTAAAGAGTGGCTTTGATTCGCCACTTGTTCGTACCAATAGCGTGCCAATTGCGGCTTTGCGCGACTTGATGCCCCGCCTCGATACAACTCAGCCAAAGAATACTGCGCCCCCAGTGAGCCTTGCTCCGCCGCCACCCGATAAAGAGCCATTGCGCGGTTAATGTCGGCCTTTACTAGCATTCCCTTGGCGTACAAATATCCTAGGTTAGTCGCAGCATCTACGTCCCCCTTAGCAGCATTTTCGATGCATTCGGGTGACACAACATCAGCCTGCCCCGCCACGGCATATTCACACCAAGGGTCAAATATCTTTGCTGCTGACTGAGTTTGTTGCTGGCTACCGTAACCTGCCAGAGCAAGGTTTGCGACTAAAATAGTCAATAATATACGCATAGGAAAGACCTGAAATCTGAGTTTATGATTGTAAATAGTGCTGTAACTAAAGCGCATTATTTTGGCCTGTGATGATACAACAAGCCGCAGCGAACCGTTTGCTTTCGCATAAAATAGCCATGCCTTACAAGCCTTAACCCATGTAATGGCTCAACCTAGAGGGGTTTGTTTCGCCTAAAAGCCCCCACAGGAACGATAGCTGTCGTTTATATCGCCAATAATGGCTATAGTGGTGTTAAATTGACCTAGCGCAATAGCCAGTTACTGTCGATACCAAAAACAATGGAGCTGTACCATGAGATGGATTTTCACTGTAGCAATATTATACTTTCTATCTGCTTGCTCAAGTGTTCCGCCACAGCATTCGCAAAAACTGCCTGACTTGCCACAAACCAATCATCAGCTTTTTACCGTATCGGGCCATAGCGTCCCAACATATGAAGATCTGGTGTCACTGACAAAAATACAAGTTGATGACATTCATCAATTCGTGAGTCAAAAAGATATCGCCATGCTTCCCAGACATAAGCAGGTATCAGAATATCTATCTAAAAAGTTAGTTAATTTTAATTACCAAGGTGCTAACTATTCAGCCAGAAATGCCATGGATAAGGTGGGTGGAAATTGCATGTCATTAGCTTTACTGAGTTACGCCGTAGCAAAAGAGCTTGGTGTAGAGACTGTATTTCAAGTTATGCATACCGAGCCACTACTGTTAGATATTACCGCTGATTTCGCCGTAACATCGAATCATGTACGCACTTTTCTTTATGAAAAGAGTGACAGCGAAAAAGAAAATAAGGGCTTTTATTTTTCGACTAGAAACTACCTAATACTGGACTATTTCCCCGGTCGTTATGATCGCGTCGGTAAAATTGCCAATAACAGTTAATTTATAGCGATGCTTTATCGGAACCTCGCGGCAGACGCCTTACTCGATAGTGATCTTGATTTAGCCTATAGCTTATTAAGCGAGGGAATTAAATATGATGATAAATATGCTCCCTTGATCAATATGATGGCGATTGTACATCGCCGTAAGGGAGATGTAGTAACATCTGATGCACTTTATCGTTATGGGCTCGCGGTGTCTGACTCAAAAATAAGCTTACTCAGCAATTATCATTATCTGCTTTCAAAACAGGGGTATACTGAACAAGCAAGGAATGTAAAACAACAGCTGTTGAGCCTACAAGACTCTTCGCCTTATGACTGGTACCTGATAGGGCAAGATGCACTTGCCAATGACGACTTTAAAAGTGCGGAAATTTATCTCCGTAAGTTTTTAAAGAACACTCCGTATTACCACAAAGCCTATTTTGACTTAGCAAAAGCACAATATGCGTTAGGCCAAAACGTGTCGGCCAAAAACTCTATCAAGCTCGCTTTAGAGTATGCCGAGTTGCCGCAAAACCAGCAGCAATATCTAGCGAAGTTAAACTGGCTCAAGCAGAAGTAGTTTTATCTAAGCAAACTAGGTTTAGGCAAGAGGTAGAAGCTCTACGCGCTGACGTTAAAAAATGAGTTTACTGAGGTTCGATTATTAAGCGCTTTTTTATCAAACTCGACCTGGTCTGTGATATTTGCGCTATGGAGAATATTGCCAGAATAGATCACTAAGCGATTAGGTTTAGCCTCAACAGAAAACACCTTTTCAAACAGTTCGTCAGACTCATTAATATAGCCCGAACGCGCAGCAGCTGATTGCTCCACCTTCTCCACCATGTCCAAAATCATCTCTTTATCATCAAATGAGAGATTTAATTTTTCGCTATGCTTATAGCGATAAAAGTTTGTGCCACCCAACTGGTTATCATTGAGGTAATGGACCGCCGCCATAGAGTGATCAGCCAGAGAGTCAAAGTGCGGCATCTTTTGCTTTGAGGTTAATTGCTGCGGAGTCAAAGTGACTTTAGATAGCCAGCATTTAGCAATCTGGTGTTGCTTAAAACACTCACCTTGAGGTTGCAGCGCCAACAATTCTAGTAGAGCTGATAAAGATTGATAATAGCTAGCGGGCATTTCATCACGTACACCTGGAAACAGTGTTCCGTCGGTACCCTGCGGGTTGAAATATGCTTTGGTATTGCTGTAATCGACCAAAGACTCAAAATCTGCAATAAAGTCATCAATAACCCAAATCAAATGCTCAGAGTCTGCTAACTGCAGCACCTGAATGTGCGCGTCCGGGTTGATTACCATCTTGTTGATTTCTGAGATTACAGCCATAGTGATATCGTTCCTTTTACATCAACACGTTAACTAATTTTAAGTAGTGAATGGGTTATTAGCATTCATTGCTAATCAACAAGATACCTAGTTATAGGAAATAAATAAACTTAGTGGTGGCTAAGTATTCGATTTAAGCCTTAAAGCGTGATTGCCTTTAATATTGAAATTTTGAAACCCATTCCTAAGCTTTGCAGCTCACAACCTCAAATTGACAGCACAATACTAGGAACTATTATTGCTATTAAATACTTAAGCGAGCACTTAACTTAAGTGTTTAAGATAGCTGCTTAAGTCAGTAACTAAGTTAGGCACTCAATCTAACTGTACATCACGACTTTCTTTGCAGAGTGCCGACTGTTAACAAATTAATAAGGCAAGATAGTATGAATATAATAAACAAACTTTTGATAGGTTCAACCATCAGCGTCGCAGCATTGAGTGGCGTGGCGCAAGCTGGAGACCTCATCTGTAAAGTACAAGGTGGCGATGATGTCACCATGAACAATATCTTGATCATGCGCTCAAACCAATTCTTAGTGGAGATTGACGGCAGCTGTAAATCGCCCATATTAGATAATATTTATCGAATAGACGGTGTGAACGGTCAAGATATCAGTGAAACGCCAACCTATATTTATTATACCCAATACCCATTAGCCAACCACGAACTGCTTGCGATAGTGCAAGTCAACGACAAGAAGGCATTCACAGGCATGTGCACTGTCACTGAAGAGATGTAAGCTGCAGCGCAGCATCTGCGGTAATTTGCACCTAAGCTAGGTTATATACCCAAGCCACCTGAAGATGCAGGGTTCAGTGGGAATTTAATGCGCTTTAAGCAAGGCGTTGATTGCAGTTAATGGTTGTTGCCTTAGCAAGATCAATAACGCAGCAGAAAGTGCATTAAACCCCATCGAAGAAGGCTTTGCGCAAGCCCACTTCGTTGTTGCACTAGCTTAAAAGGGAGTTACCATTCCTACGCTAATACGCCTAGAATTGAACTCGCGCAAGGCCTCTGAAATGAGCATGTTCAAGTCGTTTGGGTATAAACATTACAAATAAAAAGCCCCGACACAGTTAAGTACCGGGGCTTTAAAGTACAAGATGTACACTCAGCATTTTATCCGCAGCGCCTGCTATGCGCAGGCTCACTTAAAGCAATAATGTGTACCTATCCAGATTGCTTTACTTGTTGTTGATTGAGCGAGCCTTTACCGAACTGCTGTTCCGCCATCGCTTTGGCTATTTTAGGTGCTTGCCACAGAGAAGGTAATAACACAAATGACACCGGAACGGCGGTGATAACAATAAATGATTGTAAGGCCGAAATACCACCAGAGCCCATCGCAATCAAAGCGATAGCGACAACACCCATTAAGATCCCCCAAAACGCGCGCATGGCGCCGCTAGGCTCCGTGGAGCCGGTCACGACAACACTAATGGTATAAGTCATCGAATCACCCGTGGTAACGATGAATGTGGTGGTTAAGATCAAAAACAGTATCGCAATCAGTGTAGGCATGGGTAGTTGAGAGGTAATAGCCAGCAACACGCCCGGCAAATTAAACCCTTCAAATGCTGCAGAGATCACACCAGGGTTTGCCAATTCAAACGCCAAGCCAGAACCGCCAACAACACTAAACCAGAAACAGGTGATCAGTGGTGCAATAATCGATATTGAAAGGATCAATTGGCGAATGGTACGGCCACGAGAAATACGCGCTATAAAGATAGCCATCATCGGCCCATAGCCAATAAACCAGCCCCAGAAAAACACCGTCCACCAACTTAGCCAATCAGCATCGCCCCTAAAGAGCGCCATCGGCACGAAGTTATTGACCATTCTGGCCACGCCTTGCATATAGCCATCAACAATAAAGCTGGTAGGGCCAAATAAGAGGATGAAGATGATTAGTGCAGCAGAAAGCAAAATGTTGTAGCGGCTAATCAGCTGAATACCGCGACTTAAACCACTTAATGCCGACAAGGTATACATGGCGATGGCAAACACTACCACTAAGCTTTGGGTCATTAAGGTATCTTGCACACCAAACAATGCATTGAGCGCGTAGCTGATTTGCAGACCAAGGAAGCCGATTGGACCAATAGTGCCTGCGGCCACAGCAATAATACAGAAGGTATCGGTTAAGGTACCAATCCAGCCATTAAGCGCTCTGTCGCCAAAAATGGGATACAACAAAGTGCGAGGCTGCAATGGCAGGCCTTTGTCGTAGTGCAAGTGCATCAACACGATCGCCGCTAAGGTGCCGAGTATCGCCCATGCAAGAAAGCCCCAATGCAAGAAAGATTGTGATAAGGCATTGATCGCCAAGGTGCGACCTTGTGCTTCACCGTAAAATGGCGGCGAGGAGACGAAGTGAGCGATAGGCTCTGCAGCCGCCCAAAATACCCCCCCACCTGCTAATAAGGTACACAGAATAATGGCCAACCATTTGAAGGTATCCATTTCTGGTTTTTTGAGATTGCCGAGCGTGACATCGCCTGTTCTAGCAAACGCTAAGTAAAGACCAATAACAAAGTTAGCCAGCAGCAGAACTTGCCAAAATGGGCCAAACCATTGAGTCACTTTTGAAAAGCCAACTTGAATAACGTTGGATAGGGCTGGGGTATCGAAAACCGCAAGCAGTACGAAGAGAACGAGAAATCCGCCACTTAACCAGAGTACAGGGCTGGCAAAGGCGTTTACCGTGGTTGATGCATCGCCTCGTTCAGGTGGATGAGCAGCAAGGTAATTTTCATCTGTTGATTTACGGTCAACAGATTGTGTCAAATTCGACATTGAGTATTCGCTTTTGTCGTCGTCAGCCATTAAATATAAGCACCAGCACTGTATTTAGTACGGCAAATTTTAAGCTGAACGGTGAATTTTCCTCGGCTATTGCAAAGACTTATAACGACTTTGTAAAGGTTGAGGCCGTAAAAGGGGCGATATTTTAACACATACGAAAGTAGGAATAAAATCGAGATAAGTAATAGAAAAGTAGCAGCGAATATTAGTAAGTAGTGGATTAATTCAATTTAAAAGCAATATCAAGTATTTAATATACCGCCGCATCCACATGAAAGCCCGTCGAACGACACAGTTATAAGGGTAATATTAACAATCCTCCTATTAAATAATGCGCTCCAAGCAAATATGCTTGGTGAATTCACTCAAGGTTATGCCAGTCGATGGCTGCGAGGAATGGAGCTGCCACAACTGTTTTTAGTCAATGAGATCGTCAATTAATGCTTTCGCCCGCTCCTTGTACTCTTCTTCGGTAATCATTGCGTCATCAAGCAACTTTTTGAGCTTCTTAAGTTTGTCATCGGCTTCTTTTCTTTCACTTTCAGACTTATGCTTCCAAGCTTCCCAAGCTTTAGATATCGCTTCATACGAGAAGGTGCCTCCAGTAACCGCATACACAATAATCCACCCCGTAGCACCAACCGTACCAATAGGGGCAAAGGCTGGCACCGATAGTAAAATACCAATTGCCGTCGCACCGGCAAGAAGAGATTTAATGAAAATATTTTCTTGAATGGATTTAGGGATGAATTTCATAACAACATCATGTATTTGTGATGATAATAACTTAGCCATTACTGAGTCCTAAATTAAGATTAAAGCCTAACCTAAAGAGTATGACGCACTATAAGGATATTTCCCAATTACTCGCAGCGCCAAGCTGCAAGCTCCCGAGCCAAGGACCTTATATAAAGATCTTATATTTAGAGCCCCCCAGCCCAACACTGCTAACCATTAGCCCCACTTTGTACTATTCAAAAGGGTTCACTATTTGTTAAAGGCACGAGAATTATCAGGTTGAGAGGCTACTGAGATTCAAAATGAATCATTTATGTGGCAAAAGGCTAAATTACAGACAAAGAAAGTATGCTGCTAGATATACGCTACGAACACGCCGATGAAACAAGCCTGCCCACTTTCTCGATAATAGAGCCAAAGCAAGAGTACCCGAGTGAAGAAAAACAAAAAGATATCCCCCTAACCTACCAAGAGTGTGGTGGTGGCCGGCGGGTGATTTTGAGGGATAGAGAAAGTTTACTCTGACCACTTATTTACGGCTAAAGCTCAGTAAAATAAGCGCCTTTAAACCAAGTTAGCTTAAAAATTGTGATTAAACTAAACCCCCTACTTAGCGATAAGTAGGGGGTTTTTATATGCTGATATTTAGGTTGATGAGCTGATTAAATATGGCTCAGCCAATTTAAAGAGTATTCACTTCCGTTAACGCTTTAAATTGTTCAAGTAATGAACGCTGCTGTTCCGTTAGATCCTGCGGGATTTCAACTTTAATTTGCACAAACAAATCACCGATAGCTCCCTTACGATCGGTAACACCTTTACCCTTTATCTTGAACTTACGCCCCGGTTGAGTCCCTGCAGGTACTTTAAGCTTAAAACGCTTATCCAATACGTTAACGTCAAGCTCTCCACCCAATGCCGCCATCACCATATCGACGCCAGCGGTATAAATTAGATCGTTGTTTTCGCGTGCAAGAAACGCATGTTCGCGGGTTGCTATGGTCAGCAATAGATCGCCAGCGGCCCCACCATGCAGACCAGCACTACCTTTGCCAGTAAAACGTATTTTTTCACCGTCTTTAATACCAGCAGGGATCTTAACCTTTATCTTTTTAGTTTCGCCATTAACCGGTAATTCAACGACTTTCTCAACACCTTGCACGGCATCAACAAAGTCTACAGTGAACACAAACTCTTTATCTTGGCCTTTTTGAGCTCGACTTTGTCCGCCTCTTGATTGAGAAAACATACCTTCAAAATCAAAGCCACCAAACATGTCGTTAAATCCGTCTTGACTGTAACTACGCCCACCTTGGCCATTGTTTTCAAGTCCGGCATGACCAAATTGATCATATTTGCGACGCTTATCTGTGTCGGTCAGTACTTCATACGCTTCTTTCGCATTTTTAAATTTTACTTCTGCTGTAGCATCATCAGGGTTTTTATCAGGATGGTACTTCATCGCCAACTTTTTATAGGCTTTTTTTATCTCTTGATTTGAGGAGGCCTTTGCAACACCTAGCACGCTGTAATAATCTTGTTTAGACACGCTAAACCCTCACTAATGTATATCTCAAAAAAAAGGGCCATGAGTTTAACTATGCCCTAAAAATTAACAAGCTTATGTATCGATACCCAAACTAGCTAAGAATATGAGCATAAGTGACTATTTAGTCCAACCTTGTCTTGCGCCGCTATTGTAATCCCAAAAGCCATTGCCACACATTAATAATCTTTCAACAAGACTCACGCAAAATGGCATTAACAATGGGGCATGTGTTTATTAAAACATACCTATTTATCTCCGTTTATAATTAGTCATTTGATTATTATTAAGGCAGACAAGCTAAAGCTCAGGTAATATCCCTGTAAGCAACTGAACTTGATGTGAATTTAAAGGAAGTAACACAAAATGCTCATGGAAAGAGGCAAGCTTGTACGTTGGAACCAAGACAAAGGGTTCGGCTTTATCCAGCCTGATGCCGCCAATACCCACGACGTATTTATTCATATATCGGCATTAAAACATATGGCTCGTAAACCCATGGTTGGTGATCAAATCATGTTTGTTACCGAGCGCCAACCCGATGGCAAGCTCAAGGCCAGCAAAGCCAATATTGAAGGCGTGGCAGTTGTTGCGAATAGCGCTACCAACAAGCATCGTCGAAACAGCTCTACTCACAGCAACCAAGGTCCAATTAAATCCAGCTTTTTGGCTAAGCTCGCTATCCCACTCATTATTGCGCTCGCAGCTGTGGGTTACAGCAAGTATCAGCAGATGAATGAAACCATAGTGCTAACCAACGATGATGTTGAGAACATGCGGTGGAACTTACCCGCAAAGCCAACACGCTCCCTTAGCAGCCAGCCACAATTTATCTGCGAATCAGGCAAAATCCACTGCAGTCAGATGCGCTCTTGCGATGAGGCCAAGTTTTATAATAAAAACTGCCCCGGCACCAAAATGGACGGCGACGGTGATGGTGTTCCTTGCGAAAGACAACATTGCAGCTGGTGATGTTTAGATCGCCGAATAAAACATTACCACCCAATTAATAATTATCAACTGCAGCTCGCTAAGCAGTAGAACGGACGCTATCGATAAATGATCCTTAAAACTAAATCCCCACAAAATGCGCAATCAGCCCAAGCGATTGCAGGCCAGCAACAAGAACAAAATGTGGCGTTCTTTCTGCGCCGCGCCTATAAAGATCACCCGCAGGTATTAGTGATCAACGACTTCAAGTTCCGCTTTAATGACGAAGTCGCCCAGATAGACCACCTCATTGTATATAGCTACGGTTTTATCTTGGTTGAGTCGAAGAGCATCAGAGGACAGGTAAAGGTCAATCAGCAACAGGAATGGACGCGCAGCCTAAGTACTAATCAAGGTAAGACTGATAAGTGGCAAGGCATGCCCTCGCCAATCAAACAAGTTGAACTACAGCAAGCCTTGTTGCTCGAATTATTAATGCATCATCGTAGTGACATACTAGGCAAGTTACTCGGCTTTAAGCAGCAAGGCTTCAAAGGCCGATGCTGGGCACATCTATGCGCGGTATCGAGTAATGCCATTATCGATAGAGAATCTATGCCCAAAGCGGTATCAGACAAGCTTATAAAAACTGAGTTTCTGGTAGAGAAACTCGACAAGGTGATGAACCTAAAAAGCAGCTTCAAGCGAGCAATAAACTTCAGCGATACCCGCCCAGACTTCAACCAACAAGAACTTGAATCTGTCGCCTCGTTTCTTATCAAGCAACATATCGCACCTAAAGCGACTGCCACAAAAGCAAGCACAGAAACAAGTAAAGTTGCCACAAGCGAAAATACAGTGCCACCAGCGACAACTCCACTTACAAGCGCACCAACGGAGTCAGCCGCTATCACAAAGCCAGCGCAACAAGCTATTGCAGAGCCAGCTCAACCCGCACCTACCGAAAACAGCCAAGCAATACAGCTAGTTTTGCGCTGCAAACATTGCGGAGAATCAACGAATTACACGCCAATGTATGGCAAGTTTGGCTATTACATCAGTTGTAATCAGTGCACTAAAAACACGCCGATGAAACAAGCCTGCCCACAGTGCAGCAGCAAGAATACAAGAGTTCAAAAACGACAAGAAACCTACACCTTGAACTGCAATGAGTGCGGTTGTGGACAGCGGGTGGTTTAGGGAAGCAGAGAAAGTTTACTCTGCTCCCACTTTTCTTTAACCATAATTTAATTACGGTGTTTATAAGGATTTTAATTGTGAGAATTAAGAACATACAAGGCATCATCCCATTTACGGAAAAACAGATTAATATTGATTTAAATGGAAAGAATCTAATAATCACAGGAAAAAATGGTTGTGGAAAAACACAACTTCTTGAATCAATATTTGAAGTATTACTAAAATCACCTCAGTTTTCAGTTAAAAAAAACAATTTAATTACTAGTTATGAAAAACTAAAGACAAACCAAATCAACAATATTAAGTCACTCCGCAACAATATTACGTCGAGAAAAGTTGAAATAGAAAGACTAAGAAAACAACTTCACAAAGAAAACGTAATTAAAATAATCAATGAAAACTCACAAGCACAACAAAATATCAATCAATTTGAAAAAGAAATAGCTCTATGGGAGCAAACAATTGAAAGTTGGAATAATGAAACAAGGCTAAAAGAACAGAATTACCATGCTCAATTACTAGCGTTAAGGAGCCACAAAGATATTGTAAAAGATTCAACAACAAAAGAGACTGTTGTTTCATATAATGAAAGTGAAAATGAAATTTCACTACTCATGTTTTTTGATGCTTCAAGGCAATCTGGGTTTCAACCAGTTCAGAATATCACATCACTTGAACAAGAAACAAACAACATTAAAAACCAGGTAAGTAAACTATTTAGAAACCGTGGCAAAAGTAATGCGGGGGCTTTGATTGAGCGTTTTTTAGCAAACTGGGAAGTAAAAAGTGCACTAAGAGAAAGAAGAAAAGATTTTTCTGTAACTAAAGAGTTAGAAGCATGGAAAGAAATATTTGTAAACCAATTAAAAGTATTGTTAGACGATCAGTCTACCAATATATTTTTTGACGATGAAACATTAAATTACAGTATTTACCAAGATAATAAAATGGCGTTTTCTTTTAGAGACTTATCTGCAGGGTACTCATCTATATTAAAGGTATTCACTGAACTATTGATGACAGTCGAGGTATCAGAATATAGTCCTGAAAATATCAATGGTTTTGTAGTTATTGATGAGATAGATGCCCATTTACACCCTTCATTACAAAGAAAAGTATTACCTTTTTTTAGTGAGCTTTTCCCAAGAATTCAATTTATAGTATCAACTCACTCTCCATTTGTAATTTCCTCTGAAAATGAATCCGTAGTTTATGACTTGTCAACTAGAACTCTAGTTGATGATGACTTAAGAACATATAGTACAGACGTGATATTAGATGCCATTTTAGACGTCCCAAATTATTCCATCTATTTAGAAAATATTTTAAACAATCTGGATGACGATAATTTCATAAAAGAAAACATAACCAACATTAACGAGTTATTAAAAAACAAAGAACTCTTAGATGACGAAGCCCAAGTCCAATTAGTAGCAGCTTATAATAAAGCTAAGCAACTTTGAGGGTTCGCAGATATGTTTAATGTAATCAGAACCAATCCTGCACCTCAGTCAATATTAGATGGAAGAAGGAGCTATAATCGTCCAGATATTTTAGAAGCATTGAACTTAATGTTTCACTCAAAATGTTATATCTGTGAAGTAAAAGAGCCTCAAGCCTGTGCTATAGAACATTTTGATGCAAACATTAATAACCGAACAGACTGGGAAAACCTTTACTTCTCTTGTCATAGATGTAATTCAAATTTTAAGAATGCCGATTACAATCATTTAGTTGATCCTGCAGATTCGAATAGTGATGTTTTTAGAATGATTCGTCATAAATTCCCAACTACACCAGACAGCTATGTTGAGATATCAAGAAATGAAGAATTTGAAGAAAGCCAGAGTATTATACAAACAGTAGAATTAATTAACAGAGTATTCAATGATGACTCAACAGGAAATAGAAAAATAACGCGTAAAATGTTGCGTAAAAAACTATTCTCTGTCCTAGTAAAAGTCATGAGAGAAATAATTATTTTTACTGAAGATGATAGTCTACCTCCCGAAAAAGAGAATGCTAAACAAAAGATCATACATTATTTACGTGTTGAGCAAGAGTTTTCAGCTTTTATAAGGTGGATGATAATTGATGACACTACATTGAGAGTACAATTTGAACAATACATAGTTGACTAGTAATCAAGATTTAACAAATTTGTAGTGGTTAAACCAAGTAAAAACAAAAAGCCCCGATACCGTTAGGTATCGGGGCTTTTTCTAATCTTCTACAAGAAGTGGCTTTAAGCTTTTAGGCTAAGACCAACAGAGCTGTTTTACGTAGGATAAATCGTTTTAGAGCAAGGCTTTTTGCTGCGACGTGTAGTGTTTTTCTACACGAGCAGCAAAGTAACGCCGCTATAAACTATTTAGACCAGTAAAAATCTAACGCAGGAAAAATCGTTCTAGAGCAAGACTTCTTGCCACGACGTTTAGCTTTCAGCTCTTAACAATTAAGAGTGGCAAAGTAACGCAAACACTCGCTCGCCTAAAAACAAAAAGCTCCGATATCGTTAGATACCGGAGCTTTTTTGGCTTTAAGCTTTTGAGCTATAGACCAGCAGAGTATTTTTGCTAATTTTGCGCTGGATAAATCGTGTTAGTACAAGGCGCTGTGAGCGACGCGTAGTTTTCTTACGCGAGCGAGCAGCAACGCCGTAATCACCGATTTAGACCAGCAAAAAAGCAAAAATTACATCATGCCACCCATACCGCCCATACCACCCATACCGCCCATGCCGCCCATATCAGCTGCATCGTCTTTAACTTCAGCTACCATACACTCAGTTGTGATCATTAGACCAGCAACAGATGCTGCGAACTGTAGTGCGCTACGCGTTACTTTAGTTGGGTCAAGAATACCCATCTCTAGCATGTCACCATAAGTGTCGTTACCTGCGTTGTAACCGTAGTTACCAGTGCCGTTCTTAACGTTGTTAGCAACAACTGAACCTTCTTCACCCGCGTTAGCTGCGATTTGACGTAGTGGCGCTTCCATAGCACGTAGTGCGATGATCACACCGTGCTTTTGGTCTTCGTTGATAACTTCAACTTCGCCGATTTTGCTTGCTACGCGTACTAGTGCAACACCACCACCAGCAACCACACCTTCTTCAACCGCTGCGCGAGTTGCGTGTAGTGCGTCTTCTACGCGTAACTTTTTCTCTTTCATTTCGATTTCAGTCGCTGCGCCAACCTTGATTACGGCTACGCCGCCAGCAAGTTTAGCCATACGCTCTTGAAGTTTTTCTTTGTCGTAGTCTGAAGTTGATTCTTCAGCTTGGATCTTGATCTGGGCAACACGTGCTTTGATCTGAGTTTCTTCGCCGTTACCGTCGATGATAGTAGTGTCATCTTTAGTGATGATTACACGCTTAGCTGTACCTAGATCTTCTAGAGTCGCTTTTTCAAGCTCTAGACCAATCTCTTCAGCAATAACATTACCGCCAGTTAGGATAGCGATGTCTTGTAGCATTGCCTTACGACGATCACCAAAGCCTGGCGCCTTAACCGCTGCCACTTTAACGATGCCGCGCATGTTGTTTACCACTAGTGTTGCTAGTGCTTCACCTTCAACGTCTTCAGCAACGATAAGCAGTGGCTTACCTGTTTTAGCTAGACCTTCAAGGATAGGTAGCAATTCACGAATGTTAGACACTTTTTTGTCTACAAGCAGAATGAATGGGCTTTCTAGCTCAACACTGCCAGTTTCAGGCTTGTTGATGAAGTATGGAGATAGGTAACCGCGGTCGAACTGCATACCTTCTACTACGTCTAGCTCGTTTTCTAGTGCTTGACCTTCTTCAACTGTGATAACGCCTTCTTTACCCACGCGCTCCATCGCAGTAGCGATGATTTCACCGATAGACTCGTCAGAGTTAGCAGAGATTGTACCTACTTGAGCAATAGCTTTAGTATCAGAACACTCTTGAGATAGATTTTTAAGCTCGGCAACAGCAGCAACAACGGCTTTGTCGATACCGCGCTTAAGATCCATTGGGTTCATGCCCGCTGCAACGGCTTTTAGGCCTTCGATAACAATTGCTTGCGCAAGTACTGTTGCAGTAGTAGTACCATCACCGGCTGCGTCATTGGCTTTAGAAGCAACTTCTTTCACCATTTGTGCGCCCATGTTTTCGAACTTATCTTCTAGCTCGATCTCTTTCGCTACTGACACGCCATCTTTAGTGATAAGCGGAGCACCAAAGCTCTTGTCTAGTACTACGTTACGACCTTTTGGGCCTAGAGTTACTTTAACTGCGTTGGCTAGAATGTTAACGCCTGCAAGCATTTTTACGCGAGCGTCATTACCAAATAATACTTCTTTAGCTGCCATGTTTAATGTCCTTTAAATTCTTTTGAAATGACTGATGCGTTATTGGCGATTAGCGCGGTCACACACCAGTATTGGAAAATGTCTAAACGGAGTGAGTTAACCCACTACAGCCATTAGATCTGATTCAGAAAGGATCAGTACTTCTTCACCATCAATCTTTTCTTTCTTCACGCCGTAACCTTCGTTGAAGATAACGATGTCGCCAACTTTAACGTCAAGTGGCTGAACAGAACCATTCTCAAGAATACGTCCGTTGCCTACAGCAAGAACTTCACCACGGCTTGACTGCTCAGCAGCGCTACCAGTTAGCACGATGCCACCCGCTGACTTTGATTCAACTTCTGAACGCTTAACTATGACACGATCATGTAATGGACGAATGTTCATCGATGGATGCTCCAATTGTATTTGTGCCTAACTTATCTGCAGGCTTTTAAAATAAGTAACGATGCTAACTGATTTTACCTAGGTAAAACATAAACACCGCTTGATGTTCGATACATGGGGGTCAATGTGCTCGGTTCCAAGCCCATTTACAAAATAAATCCGTTTTTTTTAACTCACGCGGATAAACTTTATGGCAATCCTGATAGAATCGCCCTCCGAGTAAAGACGAGGCAAGACTTCCCTATGCGAGACAGACACGGGCTGCTAACTCAGCCAATTGGTCGTGTACTGCTAAATATGAGCCTTCCAAACCTGATTGGTATCCTAACCATTCTCGGGTTCAGCCTCGTTGACACTTTTTTTATCAGTCAGTTAGGCACTGAGTCCTTAGCGGCAATCAGTTTTACCTTTCCAGTCACCTTGATTATTTCGAGCATTGCTATCGGTATTGGTGCTGGGGTATCGACCAATCTTGGCCGCTTAATTGGCAGCGGACATGCAGATAAAGCTAAGGTGTTTTTACACGATGCATTAATGCTGACCTTCTTGTTGATTGCCTTTATCGCCCTACTCGGTAGCCTGTGTATCGACCCGTTATTTAGTCTACTTGGCGCTAACGATTCTAGCTTGCCGCTTATTCACGACTATATGTTTATCTGGTATCTAGGTGCGCCACTACTGGTACTGCTAATGGTGGGTAATCAAGGTTTGCGCGCCACCGGCGATACCAAATCGCCAGCAAAAATCATGATGCTGGCGGCATTAATCAACCTTATTCTCGACCCATTACTGATTTTTGGTATTGGGCCATTCCCGCGCTTAGAGATTGAGGGTGCGGCGATTGCGACGGTGATCTCTTGGGTGGTGGCGCTGTCACTGTCGACTCATCTACTGATTTTTAAGCGCCACTTAGTTGGCTTTGTTGAACTCAACATTACTCGCCTGAAATGCAACTGGAAACAGCTAGCGCATATCGCTCAACCCGCGGCGATGATGAACTTACTGAACCCGTTAGCCAATGCCATTATTATGGCCATGCTGGCGCGTATCGACCACAGCGCGGTGGCGGCCTTTGGTGCCGGAACTCGCTTAGAGTCGGTAATGCTGATTGCAGTAATGGCGTTGTCATCGAGCCTAGTACCGTTTGTGGCGCAAAACTTGGGCGCAGGGCAAACCATGCGTGCCCGCGGCGCACTGATGTTGTCGCTTAAATTCGTATTGGTATTTCAAACCTTGCTGTATCTGCCGCTGCTGTTTTTAGCCAAGCCGCTAGCTGAGATATTTAGTAGCGACCCGCAGGTCATTGAGTGGCTCACCTTTTATATCTTGGTGATGCCTGCGGCCTATGGCCCATTGGGCATTGTGATTTTAGTAGCGACCTCGCTTAACGCTTACCACAGGCCAATGAGTTCACTTATCTTAAACGTGTGCCGTCTGTTTTTAATCATGCTGCCGTTAGCGGCGCTGGGCTCATATTTGGGCGGCGTTAAAGGCCTACTCTTGGCACTGCCTATCACTAACGCCATCATGGGCATCGCCTGTTATGTGTTGGCGACACGGATATCTGAGCCAGAGAAAACCGATATCACTGTTAGCCAAGCTTAACGCTATTGCTAAATGCCAATTGCAAAGGCTATCGCTAACCTCAAGACTAACGCTATCGCTAAGGAACAGCTCATGCACGCCGTAGACCAAATCTTTAACGATGAAGACTTTACTGACCAAGACCTGCAAGATGCCCATTTTGAGCGCTGCAGTTTTTATCATTGCCGCTTTAATCATGCCGACTTAACTGACGCCCAGTTTATCCACTGTAAGTTTATTGTGCCCGGTGATGATAATGGCTGCGACTTTAGCTACGCCACTCTGACCAGTGCCAGCTTTAAGCACTGTAATCTGAGCATGGCACTGTTTAAAGGCGCCCGCTGTTATGGCCTTGAGATGCGCGAGTGTAACCTGCAAGGTAGTGACTTTAGCCGCGCCAGCTTTGCCAATTATATTAGCTCTAAAAGCTATTTCTGCTCGGCCTATATCACTGCTTGTAACTTAGCCTATGCCGATTTAAGCGGCATGTTGCTTGAAGAATGTGAGCTGTTTGATAATCGCTGGCGCGGCGCTAACCTAACTGGAGCATCGATGAAAGGCAGCGATTTAAGTGGCGGCGAGTTCTCTCCCGAGCAATGGGGCAGCTTTGAGCTTAGAGGCGCTAATATCACCCGTATTGAACTTGATGGACTCGACCCACGTGTAGTGAGCCTAGAGGGGGTGATGATTAACCAGTGGCAACAGGAGCAACTGCTTGCACCACTTGGGCTGATTGTGACACCAGACTGAAAAACATTAACTCACAACTGAGGTAATGAGCTTCAAGCGGGAACGAGAAGCGTATCTTATTCTACATCAAGCTTTAGTGATAATTAGTGAGAATTTGACAAAAACTCCCCCTCATTGAACATCAATAAACGACCTATCACTAAGCAGCAACTACACTTAAGTAAACGACAAACTTAAGCTGTGCAGATTATATCTGTACTAAGGAGGTCATTATGACCGCCCTAAAAATCGCCTTACTGACGGCATTAATATTTTTGGTGTTCTTTTTAGGCCTGACCCCTAATGTCAGCTTTAAACATCAAGTGCTACCGATATTTCAAGCCTCCTGTATCGAGTGCCATTCAGATTCTGGAGAGGGGACGGCGCGCAGTGGGCTCGTCTTAGACAGCTATACGAGCCTGATGCAGGGGACAAAAAACGGCCCTGTAATTGTGGCTAAAAACCCCACATCGAGCACCCTCTATCTGGCCATCGATCATCAACTCGATCCCTCTATTCAGATGCCGCCCCATCATGCTGAACACTCAAGCCAAGGTGAAAGTGTGCCGTTAACGAGCGAGCAGATTAGCGTGATTAAAGATTGGATTGAGCAAGGCGCTATCGATAACTAATAGCTGATAGCTGATAGCGTAAGTCATCAATTGCGGCAAAACCTTAGAAGTGCGCAAAACAAGCCAATGTCACTCAGCAACATGTGCATTGGCTTAAACTCTATGTCATCGATTTAATGGCGCAGCAGCAAGCCAAAGATATCGGCTTAGTCAACCTTAAACCAATACATGCGTGTGCTTGAACGCAATCTAAGCCTTAAATTTCATGAAGCGCAGTACCGCTTTAAATATATGGAAAACGGCCCGAGCCCCGCCGCTAAGATTGAAGCGCGCTTTTTTGGTGAAGATCCACAGGTGTTACGTCAGCTAGCAGCGCAGGCTGAAACCATCTTAAAAGCTGAGCCCACGGCTGTTGGCGTAAGACACAATTGGCGTAACCAAGTCACCTTAGTGCGCCCCCTACTTGCACAGGCACAGGCGAGAGAGACGGGGATCAGCAAACAAGATCTCGACAGTGCTCTGCTAACCAACTTTAGCGGTCAGCAGATCGGTACTTACCGTGAGAATAGTCATCTATTGCCGATCATTGCCCGAGCACCAGCCGAGGAGCGGCTCGACGCCATGAGCATCTGGAAACTACAGGTATGGAGCAGCGACAACAATACCTTTGTCCCCGTGACGCAAGTGGTGTCTGACTTTGCTACCGAGTGGGAAGATCCTTTGATCATGCGCCGCGATCGTAAACGAGTGATCTCAGTGCTCGCCGATCCGATTAACGGCATGGGTGAAACCGCCGACTCGGTATTTAAAAAGGTGAAGGCCGACATCGAAGCAATTCCACTCCCAGCAGGTTACGAGCTTGAATGGGGTGGTGAATACGAGACTACTCTTGAGGCTGAGGCGTCGGTATTTAGCTCTATTCCGCTAGGTTACTTGGCGATGTTCTTAATCACGGTGCTACTATTTAATTCAGTCAGACAACCTTTAGTGATCTGGTTTACCGTTCCGTTAGCGCTGATCGGTGTGGTATCAGGCTTACTGATATTCGATGCGCCCTTTAGCTTTATGGCATTGCTAGGCTTACTCAGCTTAACCGGCATGATCATTAAAAACGGCATCGTACTCGTGGATCAAATTAACCTTGAATTATCCCAAGGTAAGCAAGCTTATCAAGCGGTGGTCGACTCGGCGGTGAGCCGCGTCAGGCCAGTATTGATGGCTGCGATCACCACAATGTTGGGGATGATCCCACTGCTATCAGACGCTTTCTTTGGTTCAATGGCTATCACGATTATTTTTGGCTTGGGTTTTGCCTCGGTATTGACCTTAATCGTTTTGCCGGTGACCTACACCTTAGCGTTCAGAATTCCTTATCCACGCCAGCAAGGCTGAATAAGTCTGGATAAGAACTTAGAATAAGGAGGTCAATACTCGAATCATCAACCCCGAAAATTTGCTTCCCGGCGCCCCTGATTAAGCCAACTGGCTTAATCAGGTTTTTCATTTTGATATCATCAATATTAAATAAACAAAAATTTATGACCATTCCCCCAATAGACTGTTACTGTATAACGAGTTTAAAGAGGGCATAAAATGAATCACTCCTGTCGTAATCAAATTGCCAGCAGCCTATTTGTATTCTCCACGCTGTTTGCTATTCCAGCCATGGCAACTGAGCCGACACAATCCGACGAATACGCCATTGGTGTGATGGTCAAATCACTCGATAGCGCCATAAAGTCCCCCTCGCCAGAATCACTTGCACTGATAAACCAATACGGCACCGATAGCCGTTATTATGTGATGATCCGCGGCTGGTTGGTGCAAGAGTTACAAGGCGTGAATAGCCAGTTAAGCGCTTATCGTAAAGATGATGCGCTCAAAGCTAAATTACAGCAAAAAGCCGACTTTCTAACCCAAGCGATCCGCCGTATCGATCTGGAATGATCAACTCACTTATTTTATATATGCGAAGCCCGAATGAAAACATCGATTAAAGCAGCACTACTATCAGCTTTTGTCTGCCCTGGTAGTGGCCATTTTTATCTTAAAAAACAAGCAATGGGTAAAGTGCTATTGGTCACAACCATGGCAAGCTTGTGTTTCTTACTCTGGCACGCCTATCAACGTGCGCAGATCATCTCCCAGCAAATACTCCATGGTGAGATCCCACTAGAACTTAATGCGATATACAGCGCAGTGACTCAAGCTCCTGTCGGGAGTGAAGCGCTATATATCAATATCGCTACAGCGGGTTTTATTCTGGCATGGGGTGTTGGCATCATTGACTCTTATCGGATAGGTAAAAAACTAGATGATGCAGAGGTTCATAGATAAGTCTCCAAAGTGTCTACTTATCTTATCTCAGCACAGGACAATACACAGACATAAAAAAGGGCTACTCGTCAGCAGCCCTCTTCACTCACATCTAACCGTTACATACTTGCATCGAGCAGTGCCTCTGTTTTAGAGAAATCGTGCTGGCTAGAGGGATGTGTGTGTTTCACTGGCTCAACATGTGGATTCTTAGCAAAGTCATAACCACTGGTTGCGGCTAACGTCTTTGAAAAATCGTGTCGAGTTGAGGTGCGTTCAACTTTGTTAAACTGCAGGGATGCTGCGGATACATTTTTAGAAAAATCATAATCAGCACGTGCAGCTGATGTCTTCGAAAAGTCGGGGCGCTCTGCCATTGCAGAACTAGAAATACAGCCAATCGCTAGTGTTAAGGCTACGCTGGTTAACTTTTTCATATACAACTCCAATCTTATTTGCCCACATTTGATTAACAATAAGCCTACATGATCAGGCTATTTTTGAGAACAAAAAAGAGGCAAGTTTTGCATTTTGATACAATTCATATATAAATGACTAAATACATCTTGATACCTATGCGTTTGAAGGATGCATAACTATATGAAATTCAGTGGCTTTTACACTCCAACTAGCTTGGTCTATTTTTTTAAACCATGTTCTGCTGTAACGAAAATATTACAAATGAATCTAATCCATTAGCGCAATTACCATGCATAGTACAATGACCAGAGGCCAACATTTGACAACTTGCTTCACACAGCGCGATTTCGGTTTTAAGTATCGAACTGTCGTTTACTGCCACTTTGTCGCCATTTGATTGGCAGTCAAAAGAAAATAAACAAGCTTGCATCGCTTGTTGCAAACAAGCTCTAATGCTTGCAGCTGCGACTAACATTATGCATTTGATCTAGTCATACCATTGACGGCGTAAGCCAAAATTGCCCCTGCAAAGAAATCAGTAATACCAAATGAGCTAACCGTTTCATCGTTAATCAAAAAAGTGGATTGGTAACTATAGACTCACATCTCTAGGTTTAGTTGTACCTTGGGTTAAGTCATATTTGATGCATAAAAAAGGCGCGATAACTCGCGCCTTTTAAAAAAACTTAGCCGCGGGTTAAATTGGCGATCCCGGAGGGATCGCCAATGGCTTAACAATTAGCTTAAGTTTGCTATCGGTTAGGCCTTTTTCAACACCTTGCTGCAACCAAGCAAAGTGCGCAGCTTCATAAGCACTCACACGCTTCACTTTACGTTTTAACTGTTTAACTAAATAGTGTAAACGCTCCGCTAGCTGAGCTTTGACTTCTGGACGGGTTTTGTCGTCATGGTAAGCATTTAACAAGCTATCTAGCGTGACGGCATTGACTCTCATCCACACGCCTAGCTCATGTCCTGTTGGGATATCGCTAAATACCGTCGCAGCTAACACCTTATCAGTAAGCTTAGTGACAGATAACTGTTCTTTATCGCTTAAATAAGCTTGATTGACACGGTTAATGCGCTCTGGCGCAAAGATCTGCGACAAGGTTAAGCGACTTAAGACTTCAGCCATACCGAGTGGGTCGGTAATCACCCCTAAAGCTGAATCAAAGCTCTCACGCGTTTTGTAATAGTTACCCGCTTTTGGCACTAATATCTCTTGTAGTTTTTCAGGCACCGCAAGCGTTGCTGGTGACAGAGTCGCTAACAAGACTTCCAGCGCTTGTTGCCCAATTGCTGGGGCAACATAGTGCCAGGCTGTACCATCGACGCTGTCGCCATAACTATAGGTCGTGCCACCAATCATCTTGGCCGCTGCGGCAATCTGAAATCGAGTCAATAAATAGATAGGCACAAAGGCATCTTGAAGCTCACCTTGTGGTTGCTCTGCCAGTAAAGCCTCTGCTGAAAAGTCTGCAATCGCTTTAGCTCGCACTTCCCCCAGTCGAGTCAACTCGGTAACCGGGTCATTACCGTTGTCCCAAAGGCTGGCGTACGCATTGCTGGCACCCGCTGAGCGAGAATCAGCTTCCCCTATGTAACGCAACCCTTGCTTAGCCACCTCTTCACGCATCTTGGCTAAACCTTCAACCTCAGCTTCAGGCGCTGAATATTCACCGTAGCCATAGGCCACAGTATACTTATCCCATACGCCAATACCTTCATCATAAGGCTTGCTGATATCAATCATGTCGCCATTGATTGTCACCATAGGATGCGGATAGTCCATCACCGAAGCATTGTTATTACTCGATGCGGCAAAGTTATGATCTAAACCTAAGGTGTGGCCAACTTCATGGGCCGATAACTGACGGATACGCGCCAGTGCTAATGCCATTGACGCATCATCGGCTGCGGCTCTATCTTCCCAGCCCGCCGTTAAACCGCGAGCAATAAGATGGTCTTGACGCACGCGCTGACTGCCTAAGGTCACATGACCTTTAATAATTTCGCCGGTACGCGGATCGGTCACTGCCGAACCATAAGACCAACCGCGTGTCGCGCGGTGTACCCATTGGATCACGTTATAACGCACATCTTGTGGATCGGCATCTTCTGGTAACAACTCGACCTTAAAGCCATTGATAAAGCCAGCGTGGGTAAATGCATCCTCCCACCAGCTTGCGCCTTCAAGTAGCGCGGTTCTGATGGGCTCTGGTACACCGGGATCGAGATAATAAGTGATCGGCTTAACGACTTGACTCGGCGCTGAACCTGGAGTGACTTTTTCTAAGCGGTGACGTAATAAAACGCGCTGACGAATATCTTCATCAACACGTGTACCGTAATCTAAATACTCATCAGATAGGTAACCACTTAAAGGATGGTAGGTGCGAGCCTGATAGCCCGCTTCTGGTAGCGCGATAAATGAGTAACGTAGACGTACAGATAAGTGTTTAGCATCTGGCGTCACTTGAGCAACATACTTGCCCTCTTTGGCGGCATCGAAAGTGAGCAGCACATCAATGTCGCTATTGCGTTCAAAGGATTTAACGCCTTCGGGCAAAATAAGTGACTTGCTCTTGTCTAAGCTATAACTGCCCTGCTTAGTTTGCTCGAGTACATCACTGATCCCGTGTAGATCGTTAACCACTAAGTCATTGATCGCCACAAGGTTGCGCTTGCCCGTCACCAACTTTCCACGCCACAACACTGACTCAGCAAAGGCTTCTTTGACTGCGCGCTGCTCGGCAGCATTATCGGTACCCGCGCGGTAAGCGGTATTAAGCTGTCTCAAAATAAGATAAGGGCCGTGGCGCTCAAATTGCACCATACGTGTTCGCCCAAGCTGGCCGCGATCGAGTCCGATATCGTTTGAGCCAACACCGTGAGGCAAACTAGTTAGCATCAAAAAAGGCTGGTTGAGCTTATTGGCTTCAAGATAAAGATCGCCAGAGTCTTGTTCATAAAACAGATTAATGAAACCTGTTGCTGCCTGACTTTTTTTAATCAGCGTAGCGGTGTTTGTGGTGGCAGCCACAGCACTGGTCATAGGCACAATAGCGAGTGCAATTGCCAGCGCTAACTTGTAGGGTCTCATTCGATCTCCTTGATCACTATCGTATTAGGTTAAATACAATAGTTATTATTATTATTAATATTGTTGAGTAGCTTAATAAATAGGCTTGCACTTTAGCAAGCCTATCTTGGTCTATTTGAGTAACTATCATTTAACCTAAGGTAAAACGACTCGTTAAGATTTCCTACCGCACTTAGTGATCCAATGACTTAAGGTATCAAACAACTCAGTCAAGACTATCGGTTTAGTAATATGGGCATTCATGCCTGCTGCTAAGCTCTTCTCTCTGTCACCCGACATGGCGTGAGCCGTCATTGCAATCACAGGTAGCTGCTCAGTCGAATAACGCTTACGGAGCTCTTTGGTTGCCGTTAGGCCATCCATTACCGGCATTTGAATATCCATCAATACCGCATCGTAATTAGCTTTATCTATCATATCCAAGGCTATTTGGCCGTTTTCAGCCACATCGACCGTGTAACCGGCACTCTTAAGCAATTCGGTTGCCACTTGCTGGTTTATGAAGTTATCTTCAACCAACAATATATAGCCAGAGTCTTCGTCCGCCGCTTCTTCTACACTTTCAGGCAGTGGATTCAAACTAGGCTCATCGGCAAAGGCTGAGATAATCTCATCAAACAAGGATGAGGCTTTAAATGGCTTTTGCAGCAAGGCATAGACATTTGCCTGCTCAATATCTTTCTGCAACGGCTCAGCCGTGTAAGCTGTCATCATGATAATAATCGGACGTTTTTCCAATCGACCATCGGCCACCATGGCATCGATCTCTTTGATCACTTCGATGCCGTCCATCTCTGGCATCATCCAATCGAGCAACAGCAGATCGACAGGGGTCTTAGCTAACTTATATAAGCCTTCTGGACCACTGGCAGCCGTATCAACATTAAAGTGGAAATCGCGCATCACGCTGGAGTATATCTGTAATGCTGTAGGGTTATCATCGATAACCAAGGTCTTTAAGTGACCTAAGGTCTCTGGCACGATAAGCGGCAATACCTCTGCCTCTTCGGCAATCTCAAAGCTAATAGTAAAGCTAAAAGTACTGCCTACGCCCATTTCACTTTCGACCTGCATGGTGCCGCCCATCATCGACACCAGATGCTTACTGATCGACAGGCCAAGACCTGTGCCACCATATTTACGGGTAGTGGAGCCATCGGCCTGAGAAAAGGCATCAAATAGGGTCGCTTGCTGCTCTTTACTGATACCAATACCGGTATCGCGCACCCAGAACTTAAGGGTAATACGATGATCGCGCTCACCCACATCTTCACAGCCAAGCTCAATCTCACCGGACTGGGTAAACTTAACCGCATTAGATAACATGTTGATCAAGATCTGACCTAAACGCAGCGGATCGCCCTCAAGAATTAATCCTGCGGTGACCGGAGCATACAAGAGTAGCTCGACGCCCTTCTCTTGAGCTTTAAGCGCGTTAAGATCGAGCGCGTGATCGAGCACCTTATCCAGTGGGAAGGCGACTCGCTCAAGCTCTAACTTACCGGCTTCAATCTTAGAGAAATCCAAGATATCGTTAATAATCCGTAATAAGGAATGGGCCGAGAAGCCTGCTTTTTCAAGGTAATCTTTTTGCTGTGCCGTCAGCGAAGTACGCTGTGCTAACTGCAACATACCGATAATCGCGTTCATTGGCGTTCGAATTTCATGACTCATATTGGCCAAGAATTCACTCTTATACAGGTTGGCCATTTCAGCGTCCTGCTTAGCTTCTAGCATCACCACTTCGTTACGCTTATGGCGGGTAATATCCTTGTGAGTCCCCACCATACGCTTTGGTTGATTGGTAGGAGTAAACTCCACCACACGGCCTCGAGACAATAACCAGTGATACTCGCCGCCCTTGCCTAGCATTCTAAATTCGATATCGAAGGCACCAACTGGATTGGCAAGATATTGCTCTCGATACTCTTGCACACGAATACGGTCATCCGGATGGATCAGCTCATCAATGGTTGATGCTAAGGCCGGGAACTCATTGACCTTGTAACCGAGCATTGAATAGTAGGCTGGGTTACAAATAATCTGCTCTGAGTCTAAATACCAATCCCAGAGTCCATCTTCTACCGCATCCATGGCTAAATGATAACGCTCTTCCGATAAACGCAGCTGCTCTGCCGATTCATATTCACGGGTTACATCACGCCATACCGCAATCAAACCTAACAGCTCACCACGGCGATTATAAAACGGCAGTTTTAAGGTATCGAGTAACACCGTCTTGCCCGCTAACTCAACCTTTTCTTGATAACGCAGCGGCGTTCTCTCTGTCAGTACTCGCTCATCTTCTGCACGAATACGTACAGCTTGTTCATCAGGGGTTAGCGCATCAGAGAACTGGCCGATCATTTCACTTTCGCTAAAGCCCAGCATACGTTCGGCCGATTTGTTACAACCTAAATAACGTCCTTCTTTATCTTTAAACACAATCGCTTCAGGGATCGAATCTAGCAGCGAACGGAGTAATGCGTACTCTTGCTCACGGCGCTCCGTGGTGTCTTTGAGTCGCTCGGTACGCTGGGCGACCAGTTTATCGAGTCGCCGATTTTGCTCAGCTAAATGCCGGGTATACTGTTTGTTCTCTTCAAAAATCCGGCTCACCAGCTGAAACCAGGGCGCCCAGCCTACGGTGATCTTATCTGGTGGCTTAATGGGTTCGGCCGAACACTCCTCTAAGTGGGTCAATAATCGAGACGCGGGGTTAACAAACGCTCGACGCGTTTGCCAGTGCACTATGGTGACCAAAATAGACAATGCCAAGACAACTAGCACGAATGTCATCTCTAGCTTTTCCCATGAATCTTTAAACAGGTCATCGACATCTTGTAGGTACAATAAACGCCATGGCGCGTTATGTAGCGCCACCGAGTGAATATAATAACCGTTACGAATAATGCCTTCATGGGCATCAAATAACTCTGATTCGGGAATAGAGTGCAGCTCAGATGGGATCTTCTGACTAATATGATAAACACGATTAATATCTGAGGTGTCGATATCGCTGTGAGTCAAAATATTATTATTTTGATCCAGTAAAATTACCGTGCCGGGCATTTTAAAATACAAGCGGATCTGATTTCTGAGCGAGGCCAGCGTCATGTCTAAGTTAATCGAGCCAATAAACTCATCTTCAAGATAGATAGGCACGCCTAAGGTCGTCAGCAAGCCTTTACCTGTGGCTTCAACGTAAGCGGGGCTCCAAGCCACACTGCGCTGTGGGTTGTTTGACGGCGTAACAAGCTGGAACTGCTTCTTGTTAAGCAGTTCATCGCGAAAGCGTTGCTCATCTGACGGCCACGGGAAATAAGACATGATACGGCGTTTAGAGATGTAATAGATAGATGAGGCTTTGGGCGCCGCATCGATGGCGACGGGGAAGGATAAAGACAGCTCAAACAACATTTCTAGTTCTTGATAAAACTTGTCACTGCGACCATTTAACGAGCCCGAACCGGTAATGCGCCCCATGTTAGTAAACGGCTCACCGCTTTTGGCATAGCTAGGTTCCAAGGTAAAAAATTGCCCGCTTTCATTAAATTTTTCATATTGCGGTAAACGGTCTTTACGCACTAGCTCACCAAGGCGTAAATGATCGACGGCGACATTTCGCAAACTCGTAACCGCTTTCATGCTCGACTCAAGCAGCAAGTCGACCTGTAATACATGACGCTCAACCAGCTCTTCTGTTTGCTCGATAAGCCGGGCTTTTTCTCGGTCAAATGACATCCAAGCCGTCGCCAAGGCCATGATGATTACGCCAATATAGGTGTAAAAAACGGCTCTATTATAGTTTTTCTGAATTGTTGATTTTAATTGGAGAGTCGGCTCAATCCGTTTCATTTACAACCCTTGGTATTCTCTCACGAGATTATTCAAAATGCGCACCATCCCAAACACAGGACTTTGGAGTTAATAATATCAGCAAGATAGCTTTCAATAATAGCTTAAAAGTGTAACTTAGAAGTTAAAAAAGGCCTCAGCAAATGTGAGGCCTAATTGTTTAGCTAACTAAAACAGGATTGGCTAGAGGTTTTCTTCAGCAAATTCGGCTAAACGTGAGCGTACAACCCCATTTAGATAGATGTTTGCACTACCGTCAAAGTCTTTAAAACGCTCCACAATATAGGTCAAGCCTGACGTCACAGCGGTTAAATAATTGGAATCAATTTGCGCAAGGTTACCACTACAAATGAGTTTAGTTCCTTCGCCCATTCGCGTGATCATGGTTTTTATCTGGGAAGCCGTTAAGTTTTGGCACTCATCGAGCAGTACCACTGAATTTTGAATCGAGCGTCCACGCATAAAGTTAATCGACTTAAACTGAATATTGGCTTTTTCCATGATGTAGTTCATGCTGCCACTAGGGTTAACATCGTTTTTATGCAATACCTCAAGCGTATCGGTAATTGCCGCCAGCCATGGTGTCATTTTCTCCTCTTCGGTGCCCGGTAAAAAACCAATCGACTCGGCAATTTCGGGTGTGTTACGGGTCACGATAATCTTCTCGTATTTACCACGTTCAACCACAAGTTCAAGTGCGGCCGCCATTGCCAGCAAGGTTTTACCACAACCCGCAGGACCCGTTAAAATCACCAGATCAATGTCAGGATCGAGCAATGCATGCATCGCCATACCTTGGTAAACATTTTTAGGCCTAATCCCCCAAGCCTCTAGGTTCATCAGTCTTTCCTGACCTATGTCTAAAAATTTAAGCTCGGTTGAGGTCTTTTCAACAATACGGCCACAGAAATCATCGCCCTCGTCTAACAGGTACTGGTTAGCATAAAAAATATCATCACCGAGTTTTTCTATCGGCACGCTATGGACTGTGTGGCGGCCGTTACTTTCAGTGGTTACCGCATCTGTGTGCTGCCAAAAGTCACCGTCAAAGCGGTGGAAGCCTTTAGTTAAAAAACGAATATCGTCGATAAGCTGATCGGTACGGTAATCTTCTACTTGTTGAATACCGGCACCTTTGGCCTTAAGACGCATATTAATATCTTTCGTCACCAGCACTACTTTGCGAGGTTGATGCAATTCTTGTAGATGCAGCGCGGTATTAATGATGCGATTATCGTTGTTATCACCTGGCATGCTGCCAATGGTGAACTCGATTTGATGGTCAGGAAAAATGGATAAGGTGCCACTGACATCGGCGTGATCTTCTCGTCTTGGCAGGGGAACCCCTTTAACGATTTGCTCGGGCGTTGTTTTGCCACCCAGTATGTCTTCTAATGCTCTAATCGCAACTCGTGCGTCACGACTGACGTCGCGCTTTCTATCCTTAATTAAGTCCAGTTCTTCCAGAACCGTCATTGGTACGACTACGTCATGTTCCTTAAATGAATATATCGCTAAAGGTTCATGCAGTAATACGTTGGTATCCAGTACAAACAACTTTCTGTCGTCTTGTTCCATGGCGCCTCCAATTGTGCATTAGTGTCGATGACAAGATCAGTGCAGTTCCTTCCTTATTGGTTACAAAATTGTTAACAACAATTTCCATACTGCCACCAATAACTATCCGCTTCAATGCTGGATATAAATTTTTAGCTCTGTAGATGAGTTTTTAAAGTACTAAATACAGCACTATTGATATCGAGCGGATATGACAGAGCGATGACACAAAAAAATACTTCTGAACAACTGATTATTTAGTACACTATTACTTCAGATTAGGGCGAATATTAGCGGGTTCAATTTTCAATATGCTCGCGATTGGTATAACATACGCGCCCCTTGTGATTCACCCAGTATATGAGAATTTTAAATGCCGTTTTCCTTAGGTCAACGTTGGATCAGTGACACCGAATCAGAATTAGGTTTAGGTACCGTTGTTGGAGTTGAGGGTCGTATGGTGACCGTTCTTTTCCCAGCCACAGGCGAAAATAGACTGTTTTCCCGTACCGAAGCACCACTAACACGTGTTATCTACAACCCTGGCGACAGTGTAGAGAGTCACGAAGAGTGGAGCCTTACCGTCACTGAAGTCGAAGAAAAAGATTCACTGATTATTTACCACGGCACTCATAACGAAACGGGTGAACAAGTTAGCCTGCGTGAAACGCTGCTGAACCACAATGTCCGCTTTAATAAACCACAAGATCGTCTCTTCGCCGGCCAAATCGACCGTCTAGACCGGTTTAATGTGCGTTACCAATGTCAGCTGCTTAGAAATAAGCTGGCATCATCTGATCTACTGGGACTACAAGGGCCACGTGTTGGATTGATCCCACATCAACAATGGATTGCACATGAAGTCGGCCAGCGTTTTGCGCCGCGTGTATTGCTTGCCGATGAAGTAGGTTTAGGCAAAACCATTGAAGCGGGTTTGATTATCCACCAGCAATTGTTGACTGGCCGTGCTGAGCGAATTTTGGTTATCGTACCTGATACCCTACGTCACCAGTGGTTAGTAGAGATGCTGCGCCGCTTTAACTTGCGCTTCTCTGTATTTGATGAAGATCGTTGTGTTGAGGCTTACGCCGATAACGACAACCCGTTCTACACTGAGCAATTGGTGATCTGTTCACTTGATCTGCTGCGTAAAAAGCGCCGTTTAGATCAAGCCTTAGATGCTGACTGGGATCTTATGGTTGTCGATGAAGCGCATCACTTAGAGTGGTCAGAAGACAAACCAAGCCGTGCATACCAAATCGTTGAAGCATTAAGTGAAGTCGTCCCTGGCGTACTATTGCTTACTGCGACACCCGATCAGTTAGGTCATCAGAGCCACTTTGCTCGCTTACGCCTGCTAGATCCAGATCGTTTCTACGACTACGAAGCATTCTTAAAAGAAGAAGATAGCTACAAAGATGTCGCCACCGCAGCAGATGCGCTTGCAAGTGGTGAATCATTGTCTGATGAAGCGATTGCGAGCTTGAATCAGCTGCTTTGTGAAAAAGATATTAGTGACAATATTGCGCTTATCCAAGATGAAGCCGCCGATGTTGATAGCCGCTTTAAAGCGCGTGACGGCTTGTTGCAAGATTTACTCGACCGTCATGGTACCGGCCGCGTGCTTTACCGTAACAGCCGCGCGTCAGTAAAAGGCTTCCCACAACGTATTTTGCACTCTCATCCACAAAAGATGCCGGAGCAATACGTTACTGCTTACCGCGTTAGCTCGATGATGAACAAGCATTTAGACACCAATGCTAAAGTGCGCCAAGTATTGAGCCCTGAAAAAATCTACCAAGACTTTGACAGTGGCAGCGCTAGCTGGTGGAAGTTCGATCCTCGTGTGGATTGGCTAATTGATTTCTTAAAGAACAATCGCAGCAAAAAAGTGCTGATTATTGCTAGCCAAGCAGAAACGGCTTTGAGCTTAGAAGAAGCCTTGCGTACCCGCGAAGGTATTCAAGCAACCGTATTCCATGAAGGCATGTCAATTATCGAACGCGATAAAGCCGGTGCTTACTTTGCGCAAGAAACGGGTGGTGCACAAGCGCTTATCTGTAGTGAAATTGGCTCTGAAGGTCGTAACTTCCAGTTCGCGAGTAACTTGGTATTGTTCGATCTACCATTAAACCCCGATCTACTAGAGCAGCGTATTGGTCGTCTCGACCGTATCGGTCAGAAGAACGATGTTGAGATCCACCTGCCTTACTTGGCTAACACTGCGCAAGAAAGATTAACCGAGTGGTATCACCAAGGTTTGAATGCTTTTGAATGCACTTGCCCAAGTGGTCACATTCTATTTAACGAGTTCTCAGGCGAACTGCTAGACACCTTGCTCAATAATGATGAGGCGAGTCTTGAGATCTTGCTTGATAACACTAAGGCACGCTACCAAGAGCTTAAACTTGCTATGGAGCAAGGCCGTGACAAACTGCTAGAGATTAACTCTCACGGCGGTGAGCGGGCTAACAAGTTGGTACAGACCTTGGCAGAAAAAGATGGTGATACCCAGCTTATTGGCTCGGTAATTCGTCTATGGGACATTATCGGTGTGGAGCAAGAAGACAGCGGCGAGAACGCCATTGTATTGCACCCAAGCGAGCACATGATGTTCCCGACTTACCCTGGCTTGCCAGAAGATGGTATTACCGTGACTTTCGACCGTGAAATGGCGCTATCGCGTGATGATATTGCCCTTATCACTCAAGAACATCCATTGGTACAAACCGGTCTAGATTTAATTACATCATCTGAGACAGGCACCACCAGCGTTGCAGTGCTAAAGAACAAAGCATTACCAGCAGGTACCGTGTTCTTAGAGCTTATCTATTTAGCCGATGCATCTGCACCTAAGTCCACTCAGTTGTACCGCTACTTACCACCAACCCCGATCCGTGTGTTGTTGGATAAAAACGGTAATAACTTGTCTGACAACGTCACTTACGAAAGCTTTAACAAGCAGCTAAGTGCGGTGAACCGTCATATTGCCAGTAAGCTAGTTAATGCCTCACAAGCAATTTTGCATCCGTTATTTGCTAAGGCTGAAGTCTTTGCTAATGCCCAGCTACAAACGCTAAGCGATTGCGCGCGTGAGAAAATGACCAGTCAGTTATCGGGCGAGCTTGAACGCTTAAAAGCGCTTAAAGCGGTTAACCCGAACATTCGTGATGAAGAGCTAAGCCACCTTAGCGAGCAGATGAGTGAGCTAAACCGTTACTTAGACAGCAGCAAGTTGCAACTTGATGCAGTTAGACTGGTATTAGTTAGCCACGCTTAATCTGAAATTTACTGAGCTAAATTATAGCGTTCAAAAATTGCCCCGATGATTCGGGGCTTTTTTTTAGCAAAATGCTACCCGTTTATAATCCTGCCTATTTATGTATATACTGCCGCAGTGATTTTATTGCCTTCGATGTTATAGAGCGAAAAGGGTGTTTGCCAAGATGACGTTTATTCTCTGTTTTCCTAAGCCCATTGTCCTAGTGAGGCGAGTGTGTATTGCCTCGCTTCTAATTGGCTCATTCATTGCCCACGCATCGCCCACACATGAACAGGCTGACTACAGCTACCTTCCTGATAGTGAACTCAAACAACTGCAGGTGGAAGGCAAAGATGTACCTGCACTTTTGCGCCCTTGGTTAGGTAAAAAACAACTCGGCTTGAGTATTATTGTGCCCGCTTTTTCTGAACGAGCTGATGCTGCAGGGCTAGTCAGTAATCTCAGGCACGAACTAAACCACTCAGGTTGGGCAACCTTAGCCCTGACTCCCCCGAGCCTCAGTAAGGCTCCCTATTTCGTCACTCATGCTGAAGAGATCAATAAAGCGGGTGATCAGCAAAACTCACTACCCGCTAACCAAGAAACACCTGATTTTAGTGCCGAACAACTGGCTCAGACTCAACAGGAACAACAAGCCTTCATGTTGAACGCGATGGCGCAGCTAGACAATTTAGGTAAAGAATTTGCCGGAAAACGCATGCTTATTGCTATCGGTGACAGTGCCAATTTGGTTATTGAGTTATTAGAAGCTAAGCGTCTACCCATGCCTGATATTCTGGTAGTCATAAACCCTTACAGCGATATCACCTCAGTTAACAACGCCCTGCCACAAAAACTGGCGGCGCTGGCTATTCCGGTACTGGATATTCAATCAAAAGATGGCAGTTCGGCATCACTTTCAACCCAGATACAACGCAGAGTATTAGCGCCAAACAATGCGCCAACACGCTACAGTCAGCAGTTACTCGCCCTTAATTTATCGCTGCAGGTCTCGTGGAATAATACGCTTAAGTTAATTGAGGGCTTTGCCAGCAGGATCAATAAAGCCTATCCAAATGGATAGGCTTTAACATAATCACGGCTGAAGTTAGACGGGATCTAGGCTAGTCTTTGCTGAGCTTGAGCGCTGCGGCAATTAATACCACGGTAATGCCCATATAAAGCAGATCTAACATAGATGTAGGCTTCATATCGGTAAAGAAAGAGAACACCTTAATGATCAGCATCATTAAGATCACCTTGCCTAGCTTACTCTTGAGTGAGTCGATACTGCTAATAATCAGGATCTTACCGCCCGCCTCACTCTTACTCGCATGCTTAAGATTGCTAATAAACAGTTCATATAGGCCAAAAGCAAAAATAAGCAGTACGGCGCCTAATAGAAAGGTGTCTAAAATCTCAACCACCACCATCACCAGATCATTACGTACCGTGTGGCTGCCGCTAAACATATAACTGAGCATAAGCTCAATCATGTATACAACATCTCTGATCCCCATAGCAAAGACAACGAAAGCTGCAATGATGCAAGATAGCACACCAAACATCACCGATAGGCGGCTGCTCCATAGAAAACGTTCAAAAAGTTCGCGCATGAGTAAAAGAGTTCCAATTGATTGAAAGGAAGATAATTTTGCTAAGCTTCGACCAAACACTAAGTGAATGAGTAAAAGCAATAAATAGGCGAGGAGTGTAAAAGAAGCGCTTGCCTACTACATAAATTTCATAGCAATTCGTGAAACTGATCACATTCCATGTTTTTACTGAAAACTACCAACCTGACTGCCGGTTTTTATAGGATTTTTCTGGACGCTTACCCTGCCTCAATGCCGCAACAAGCCGATTTTCACCCAATAATAATCGCACCTGATACCAAGACTCACGCCTAAGTAATTGGCGGATCGAGGTAGACCAATTCTTATTAATACTGCGTTTAATCGCAGCATTTGCATCGGGAGACGTCTGCGATAACTGAGTCGCAAGCGCCACTGCAGCTGCCATAGGATCATCTTCTACTGCTGTCACTAAGTTAATCGCTAAGGCCTGCTCTGCGGTTAAAACATCCGCCGTCATCGTCAGCATAAGCGCCTGATCTTTTGGCATTAACTCACGTAACCCCGCTAAACCCGCCATATCAGGAACTAGGCCCCACTTGGCTTCCATAATCGACATTTTACAATCGGCAGATGCGATTCTAAAGTCGGCACCTAAAACAATCTGCATTCCGCCGCCATAACATACGCCCTCAAGCACTGCGATAACGGGGACGGGTAAGCGACGCCAGCCAATTGAGACTCGTTGAGCCAGATTTGCATTACCAGGTAACCACTTAAATAATAGTTTAACGGCATCTAATGGCGAGCTCATCACACTTTTTACATCTAAACCTGAGCTAAAATTCCCTCCTTCACCGAACAGGATAACCGCGGTCAACGATTTATCTTTTGCTAGTTTTTTTATGCAAAGATCTATTTCAGTGAAAAGCTTATAATTCAATGCATTATACTTATCAGGGCGATTAAGGCTCACGTAAGCAATGCCATTTTCTTGAGTTACACGAATTAAATCTTGAGTCATATTTATGCCTAGCCTTGGCAAGTGGTCTGTCCAGACAAATAAGTTAACACATTTGGATTATTCCGTTAATACCTATAACATGTAAGGAAATTCTGACACTCATCATTTTATTGTCACAAAATATGTCTTTCTATTAATTAGTTGATAATTAATAATCAGGCCCTAGCGCCCTCCTTCGCATAAGGACGGTGTAACGGAAGCGACGCTAATCGATTTCACTTCGAAGGCATAAGCCAAGAACGCGCTACTGCAATATATTTATGTATTGCAGCGAGCATCTTCCGGCTAAAAAAACTGCCAACGACTTATACTCGTCAGATAAATAGACTTACGCGTTATATGGCCACATAACCAAGCTGTTGATGGATAAATAGGAAAGAAAGAAAATAATGCCGCTGCCGATATTAATTTGCGATGACTCTGCACTTGCCAGAAAACAGATGGCGCGCACACTCCCAAAAGACTGGGATGTCGAAATCACCTACGCCACCAATGGCCTGGAGGGTATAGAAGCGATTCGTGAAGGAAAAGGCGAAGTCGTTTTTCTCGATTTAAATATGCCTATAATGGACGGCTACCAAGTTCTAGAAGCCATTCAGAAAGAAGATCTGCCAGCATTAGTCATCGTGGTATCAGGCGATATTCAAATTAAGGCTCATGAGCGAGTCAAAAATTTAGGCGCTCTCGATTTTATTCAAAAGCCTGTTAGTGCCGATGCCATCAGCCATATTTTACAAGAGTATGGCATTTTAGAATTAGCGATCGGTGCAACAGAAAATGAAGCGCCGATGATCCAAGTCGATCTGCGCGACGCCTGTCAAGAAGTCGCCAACGTTGCCATGGGCCGGGCGGCCGATCTACTCGCAAAACTGCTCAACGTATTCGTAAAATTACCGATCCCCAATGTCAACGTGCTTGAAGTCAGCGAACTGACCATGACACTCAAGGCGACCGAAGAATACGGTACCGTATCTGCCTTATGCCAAGGCTTTATTGGCGCTGGAGTTGCTGGAGAAGCCTTATTACTTTTCCATGACTCTTCATTTCAAGATATGGCTAAGCTGATGAAGCTTGAAAATCCAGAAGATGAAGAAACCGAACTTGAGGTGATGATAGACACTGCCAACGTGTTAATTGGTGCCTTCCTTAACGGGATATCTGAACAGCTACACATGAAGTTTAGCCAAAGCCACCCTGTGGTACTTGGCAGGCATTGCAGCGTTAACCATTTGATCAGTGAAAACTCCGATAAATGGAGCCGCACACTTGCGATGGAAATTAACTACAGTATTGAAGATCATGATATTCAATGCGATCTATTATTGCTGTTTACCGAAGACTCTTTGCCGACACTTAACTACAAACTCGGCTACTTGCTAGATTAAAATGGATATTAGGATGGCAACAGATCAAAAAGCTGTAGACAAGAGTGCAATGAACGAACTCCACTGGTTAATCGATATGGTGCAAACCATAGAGGTGGGCTTAGTTGTGCTCGATCGCGATTACAACATCCAGCTTTGGAATGGTTTTATGGAAAACCACAGCGGCGTGAGTCCAAATTCGATCAAAGGTAAAAACCTATTTGAACAGTTTGAGTACCTGCCTGCCAAGTGGTTAAAGCAAAAAATGGAATCGGTTTACCTGTTACAAAACCGTGCCTTTATCAGCTGGGAACAAAGACCGTTTATTTTTCAGTTTAAAAACTATCGCCCTATCACAGGTAGAGCTGACTTCATGTACCAGAATGTCACGCTTCTGCCGTTGTCATCGTTAACCGGTGAAATCACTCATATCAGTATGATTGTTTACGATGTGACTGATGTTGCTATTAATAAGCTGCAGTTAAAATCAGTCAATGAACGCTTAGAATACCTAAGCCAAATTGATGGTTTAAGTCAGCTATTTAATCGCCGTCATTGGGAACAGTGCTTGCAAAAAGAGTTCGATCGCTATACGCGTTATGCTAGTGAATCTAGCCTAGTCATGCTCGATATCGACCACTTTAAAGCGATTAATGATACCTACGGCCATCAAGCCGGTGATCGAGTCATTCAAAATGTGTCTCACATAATTAACAAGTCACTGCGTGAAACCGATTGTGCCGGCCGCTATGGCGGCGAAGAGTTTGGCGTCATTCTGCCAAATACGCCAGCGGCTAACGCGCTATTTTTTGCTGAGCGTTTACGCAAGAAAATCGAGCAATCTGAGATCTATTACGAAGAGCAACTGATAAAAATCACCATAAGTTTAGGCATTTGCGATATCAAGCCACAGATCAGCGATAGTGACTCTTGGTTATCCCTAGCGGATCAAGCGCTTTATCAAGCCAAAGAAGCGGGACGTAATTGCTGCGTAACCCATCAGTAACGCAAATATCGACAGCAACCAGAAACAAAAATGCCCATCATTCGATGGGCATTTTTAACGCTAAGCGCAAAAATTAGTGCAGTGGCTCTTCGTCTTCGTCGTCATATTCATCATCATCTCTGACTTCTTCGCCATTTTCATCGATGAAATACGTGCCCCAACCGTCATAGTCGATTTTCTGTTTAGCCGCGATGTTAATCATCTTCTCGCAGGCTTCATCTAACAGCTCGGTCTTTAGCTCATGGCTGGCTACAGCATCGAAACAGTAGATCACAGAGCCATCGTCTAGCTCCATCTCTTCAGCATCGTTAACTTCATAACCTAGCTTAAATGCATCAACAGCCGCTTTTTCTAAACGATCGAAGTTAGTTGATGAGAAGTGATGCTCAATGGTGTACTCGGCATCAGCCAATGAACCATCTGCAAGGATCGCTTCAACGATCTCACTGTTTTCTTGTTTCTGTTCTTTTAACTGGCGTTCAATAGACATCGATAACTCCTCAAAAATTTCGCGACCGATTATACCGCTTTCGTCATTAATGCAGAAGCTTCTTGGTTCAACTGAGATAACTTTTCAGACATCATAGTATGAATGCGCTTAGACAGCTCTTTAACCTGTGTCTTATCAAAACCAGTCGTTTCAATTGGATCCATCATTTCGATAATCACCACACCATTGTTCCAACGGTTCAACTTGATATGACACTGGTTTGAAGCCAATACAGGCACCATAGGCACACCCGCTGCAATCGCCGTGTAAAAAGCGCCAGCTTTAAATGGCAGTAAACCTTTACCACGAGAGCGAGTACCTTCCGGGAAGATCCACACAGACAAACACTTGTCTTTTATCTTGCGAGCCGTTGCCGCCATGGTATCGAATGCTTTACTGCGGTTCTTACGGTCAATCAGGATATTACCTGATAGCCAATAGATTTGACCAAACAAAGGCATCCAAGCAAGACTCTTCTTACCTAAACTCACAGTGCCTTTTGGAACAACAGCCGTATGAGTGAACATATCGAAGTTATTCTGGTGGTTTGCAAGGAAAATGCACGGCTTATCACCTTGCAGCAGCGAGTTACGCACAATGACTTTGATACCAAGCACTGGTGCAGCCCAAGAAAACACTTTGGCGAACATATGTACGTTATCTCGATGACGAGGACGTACAACACACGCTATGCCGCCGATAACAAAGGCTAATAAAAGCATAACAGACAAGATCAAACATCTAAGGATTAACAGCACTATAATCTCCCGCGATTTAATTGGCGCCAGTATAGCCACCAACTAAGTGCGACTCAATATAAATACAACTTATGTCAATGAACATTAGTTTACACGTGTAGCCTGAATATGCGTTATACGAAATTCAAGGAATGCTACTTTAGCGTAAACAGCTTAAGCGAACTTTAACCATGTTCAAATTTTTAGAAGATTTTAGCTTAGTTACTCGAGCCTTAAGGTCTGACCTGCTTGTTATTTTGTTTCCATACTGTCTTGATTAACTGCAACTGACCGCTTCTGTAGATTCAGCAGTAATCTGAAGACAATGGCGCTTACCGCTAACGTGGCAACAATCGCTGCGCCACTGGGCAAGTCTAAACTCGCTGATAACACTAGGCCTGCAATATAACCGACCAAGCCTACGACATATGCCCAAAAAAGTTTATAGCGGCCATAAAAATGATTCACTGCCAGCGCAGGTAGAATCAAACTGCTGAACACGAGATACACGCCAACAAGCTCTACCGACAGGGTAATAACAATGGCAAAGATAAGGTAAAAAGCGCGGCCACTGAGCAATTCAGGCTTATAGCTAAGTGCTACTAGAATCGCGATATAAATACAGCCAGGTAGAACTAACTGATTCCAGCTTACCCAAAGGATTTGCCCAGACATGAGCTCTTTTAGCATCTCAGCGCCGTGGGGGTCATTAGACAGTAATAGCATCGCCGCCACCGCAGCCAATACATAAAAGCAACCAATAATTGCTTCTAGTTCATCGGCCATGCGCTTAGATAGCCAAGCGATAAAGCCCGCTCCAGCAATCGCAAATAAGGCTGGCATCCACACATGTGAAAAAGGCAGAGCTTCGATATCGTGATTTAAGTGCCCAACAATCGCACCTAAGGCTGCAACTTGAGCGATCGCGAGATCGATAAAGATAATGCCACGCTTTAAGACTTGTTGCCCCAATACCACATGAGTTGATAACACTATGACTCCCGCCACAAAAGCGGGCAATAAAATAGACAGCAGATCGAGATCAAACATAACTAGACTCTTATCATAATAAATAAGTCTAGGACGGATCGTGACTCACAGATCCGCCCTATTGGATACCAATACCCAAACGACTTGAACATGCTCATTTCAGAGGCCTTGCGCGAGTTCAATTCTAGGCGTATTAGCGTAGGAATGG